>JAJXZC010000428.1 GCA_021780275.1 Pseudomonadota bacterium | reverse complement strand
GGCATATGAGACGCCGTTCTGGAAAGGAAAGCTGCGGGTGAACGGCAATCTGTCCTGGACCGATTATTATGACGACGAGCGCGACATCACCAGCGGTTTGCCCGCGGCCGCGCGCATCATGCGCGCGCGTCTGGGCGGGCCGTTGGGGGCGCAGCTGGTGGGCGAGCTGGGCGGCAATTTCAGCCGCGATTTCTCGCAAAGCCTGACCAGCGAGAATGTGGTGAGCGCCAGCCTGCGCGGCCAGACCTACGCCTCGATGCTGAGCGGGCCGGGCACCGAGGAGATGTTCGGCGAGCGAGCCCGCGGCATATTCGAGGCGATCGAAATCGAATGCCTCGTCGCTGACGCCGCGGCAAATTGTCGCCGAACTCGATAAGTATATTGTCGGCCAAGGCGCGGCAAAGCGCGCTGTCGCCGTCGCTCTGCGCAATCGCTATCGGCGCACGCGCGCCCGCGAGGATCTGCGCAACGAAATCACGCCGAAGAACATCTTGATGATCGGTCCGACGGGCGTCGGTAAGACGGAGATTGCTCGTCGCCTCGCGCAGCTCGCCGCTGCACCGTTTGTAAAAGTCGAGGCGACCAAGTATACGGAAGTCGGCTATGTCGGCCGCGATGTCGAATCGATGGTTCGCGATTTAGCCGAACATGCGGTTCGGATGGTCACCGAAGAACGTCGTGCCGATGTTGAAGAAGTGGCGCAGCGGCAGGCCGTCGAGCGCGTGATCGATCTTCTGCAGCCGCAAACGCGTCCGCCGCAGCCTCCGGGGCAACCGAATCCGTTTGCGGCAACCTTGGGCAATATTTTCGGCAACAATTATGCCGCGCAAAATGCGCAACCCGCACCTCCGCCTCCGCAACCTCCGTCAAGCGAGACGCAATCGATTCGCGATCAAACGCGGGCCGAAATTGCACGCGGCTTCTATGATGTGCGCTTAGTGGAAATTGAAATCGAAGAGAACGCCTCGATGCCGATCGGCATGATCGGCGGTAACATGGATGGCGGCATGCAAGGGGGCGATTTTGGAGAGATGCTCGGTGGCATCTTGCCCAAAAAGCGTTCCAAGAAGCGCGTCACCGTCGCTGAAGCCTTACGAATTTTTACGGCTCAAGAAGCCGAAAAACTCATCGATATGGAGGCCGTCAAGCGTGAGGCGCTGCGGCGAGCAAGCGAAGATGGCATCATTTTTATCGACGAGATCGATAAAGTCGCCGGCCGTGAAGGTTCGCGGGGCGGCCCCGATGTTTCGCGTGAGGGCGTGCAACGCGATATTCTTCCGATCGTCGAAGGATCGACGGTAACGACGAAACACGGCACGCTGAAAACCGATCACATACTTTTTATCGCAGCCGGCGCGTTTCACATGAGCAAGCCATCTGATTTGATCCCGGAGTTGCAGGGCCGGTTTCCGATTCGCGTTGAGCTCAATTCGCTCACGGCCGAGGATTTCAAAACGATTCTCACGCAGCCGAAGAACGCCTTGACCGAGCAATACAAAGCCTTACTCGCCTCCGACGGCGTCGAGTTGACGATCACCGACGACGCGATCGAACAGTTGGCACAGTATGCGATGCAAGTCAACGAGCAGAGTGAAAATATCGGTGCGCGACGCTTGCACACGGTGCTTGAGCGCCTGCTCGAGGAGATCGCCTTTGACGCGCCGGATGTAGCCGGAGCGATCACGATCGACGCCGAGCGAGTGCGCGAACGCTTGGGCGAAACCGTCGATAACGCCGATTTGCGCAGCTACATTCTCTAACAGAACAGAAGCGAGCGGCTATGCATCATCACGAACATCACGATCACGAACATCATCACGATCACGCGAAGCAACCGCATCCGCTGGACCCGGCACGCGCAGCGCGACTCGACGATGCCTCGCGCGAAGCGTGGTTTCCAACGCCACGGGTGATCGAAGCTCTTGATGTCCGCAGCGGCCATCGCGTGTTGGATTTCGGTACCGGCACGGCGCGTTATGCGCTTGCCGTGGCCGATGCTCACGCCGACGCACAGATCGTCGCCTATGATGTGCAAGACGCGATGCTCGATTATGCGCGGGGAAAAATTGTCGATGCTCCGCCCGCGAATCTCGAACTCATCGGTACGACGTTCGACGCCATCGCCGAGCACCGGTTCGACCGCGTCATGCTGTTTAATGTGCTCCACGAAATCGATTTCGCCCATATTCAAGAGTTGCGCCAAGTCCTGAAAGACGACGATGCGCACATGCTCGTCATCGACTGGAATCCCGATGTGGAGCGTGAGGTCGGTCCGCCTGCCGAACATTCGCTCTCGCTCGGCGAAGCGCAAGCCATGCTTGTTCGAGCGGGTTTCAAAACGGAAGTGCGCGAGGATCGGCAGTTCCCCTATCACTACGTGATTCTCGCTCGTCGCTAAATGGCATCGTTTTTCGACATTTTTAAGATCGGACTCGGCCCATCGAGTTCGCATACGGTGGGGCCAATGCGCGCTGCGGAAATGTTTGCCGCAGAACTCCGCCGTAGCGGACTACTTGGCCGGACGCAGCGGGTGCTTGTCGATCTGTATGGATCGCTTGCGCTCACGGGCCTCGGGCATGGAACTGATCGTGCGGTGTTGCTTGGCCTAGAAGGCCATCATCCGGAATCGATCGATCCCGAAATTGCAGCGACGCGTATTGCCGAACTCTTGGTTGCCAACACGGTGCATCTCGGCGGCGAAAAACACATCCCGTTTGTGATGGAACGCGATCTGCGATGGCACAAACGCGAATCGCTGCCGCGTCATCCGAATGGCATGCGCGTTACGGCACTCTCGGCCGATGATGCGGTGCTCTTGGAGCGCGCGTATTATTCCATTGGTGGCGGATTCGTGGAAGAAGATGGCCTCGATCAGCACGATGTCAATGCCAGCGCGACGCCGCTTCCCTATCCGTTTTCCTCAGCCGCTGAATTTTTGGAGACGGCGCGCGTGCATGAAAAAGCGCTTTGGGAGATCGTACTCGCCAACGAACGCAGCGTCCATGACCTGCGGCTCGTGGTGATTGGGCTTGAGACATACGAAAGGGGCGC
>JAJXZC010000343.1 GCA_021780275.1 Pseudomonadota bacterium | reverse complement strand
TCGCGTCCGGCGAGCCGGTTGAGCAGGCTCGACTTGCCGACATTGGGCGGCCCGACAATCGCCACCTCCACCCCGTCACGCAGCCGCTCGCCGCGATGCCCGTCGTCGAGGTGGCTTTGAATCTCTTTCGCAAGCCCCGTCAGCTCCGGCCCCAGACGCGTCAGAAGCCCGTCCGGCAAATCCTCATCCGCGAAATCGATCTCCGCTTCCGCATAGGCCAGCAATTTCAGAAGGCGCCCCCGCCAGCCGTCATAGAGTTTGCCAAGCGCGCCTTCCATCTGGCGCAGCGCCTGCCGCCTCTGCCCTTCGGTCTCCGCATCGATCAGATCGGCCAGTCCCTCGACGGCGGTGAGATCGAGCTTTCCATTCTCGAAAGCCCGCCGCGTGAACTCCCCCGGCTCCGCCGCCCTGACGCCGTCGAACCGCGACAAGGCCCCGAGCACCCCTGCCACGACCGCCCGCCCTCCGTGGACATGAAACTCGACGACATCCTCGCCCGTAAAACTGTGAGGGCCTGCAAAATAGAGAACCAGCGCCTGATCGAGTTCCACGCCCGACTGCGGATCGACCAGCCGACAGAGATGCGCGCGCCGCGCCTCCGGCACGCCCCTTCCCGTCAGACTCTCAAGAACGAAAATGACCTTCGGACCGGAGACACGAATGACGGCCACGCCCGCGCGTCCGCCCGCGCTCGATAGAGCGTAAATCGTTTCCAAACCGAATCGATCTCCAAAATCCGGAATCAAACCGGAATCAAAAAAGTTATTGCGGCACAGGCACTTTTTGCACGCCGCGATTTTTCAAATCAATCCGTCTTGTCGGATTTCTTTGTGCCCTTGGCAGCGCCTTTCGCCGCCCCCGTCGCCGATTTCGCCAGACCCCAGAGCATGTTCTGAAACTGCTCCAGCCCCTGCGCGCCCATCGGCAAAACCGACTTCACCAGCTGCTCGGGATCCATATAGGAAAGGTTCGAGGCAATCTGCTTTTCAAGTTGCTCGAGCAGACGCTGCTGCATCGGCTCAAGGTCCGGCAGACCCATCAGACGACGCGCCTCTTCCGGTGTCAGATCCACATCAACGGTAACTTTCATCATCGCCTCTTTCCCAAAGCAGGATGCGCTCTAACCTGTGTTAGACCTGTTGAGCGACAAAAACTCAACGCCACAAAGTGAACCGCCCGAAAGCCGCCATGTCACGCAATTTTCTCGAGTTCGAAACCAGCCCCTATCTGCTCCAGCACAAGGACAACCCGGTCCACTGGCGGCCCTGGGGCGAACTCGCTCTGGCCGAGGCGCGACGCGACAACAAGCCGATCCTACTTTCCATCGGCTATGCCGCCTGTCACTGGTGCCATGTCATGGCGCATGAAAGCTTCGAGGATGAGGCCGTCGCCGAGGTCATGAACCGCCTCTTCATCCCCATCAAGGTCGACCGCGAGGAACGTCCCGACATCGACACGATCTACATGAACGCGCTGCACATGCTCGGCGAACAGGGCGGCTGGCCGCTCACCATGTTTCTGACGCCCGACGGCGAGCCTTTCTGGGGAGGCACCTATTTCCCGAAGGAACCGCAATATGGCCGCCCCGGCTTCGTCGCCCTGATGGAGGAAGTCGCCCGCCTCTTCCGTGAAGAGCCCGACAAGATCGAGAAGAACCGCGCGGGCCTCCTCAACGCGCTGAAATCACAGGCCGCCCACAATCACCCCGGAGAACCGACGCCCGAGATCCTGACCGTCGTCGTCGACCGCCTGCTTGACCTCATGGACCCGGTCAACGGCGGCATCAAGGGCGCGCCCAAGTTCCCGCAAGTCCCGCTGATGAATTTCATCTGGCGCATGGCGCTCCGCACAGGCCGCGCCGATCTCAAGAGTGCCATCACCAGAATGCTCGACCACATCTCGGAGGGCGGCATCTACGATCATCTCGGCGGCGGCTTCGCCCGCTATTCGGTCGACGAGTTCTGGCTCGCCCCGCATTTCGAGAAGATGCTCTACGACAATGCCCAGCTCATCCGGCTCATGACCTCCGTCTGGGCCGAAACCGGCAAACCGCTCTACGCCCGCCGCATCGAAGAAACGATCGACTGGCTCGCCCGCGAAATGACGGTCGACGGCGCTTTCGCCGCCTCGCTCGATGCCGACAGCGAAGGCGAGGAAGGCCGCTTCTATGTCTGGTCCGAAGCCGAGATCGACGAACTGCTGGGCCCCGACGCCCTGCTCTTCAAAACGACCTATGACGTCCGCCCCAATGGCAATTGGGAAGGCACCAATATCCTCAACCGCCTCTCCCGCGCCGACGAGCCTTTCAGCGAAGCCGAAGAAGCAACCCTCGCCCCCCTCCGGGCCAAACTCTTCGCCGCCCGCGCCCCGCGCATCCGTCCCGGCTTTGATGACAAGATCCTCGCCGACTGGAATGGGCTGATGATCGCAGCGCTGGCCGAAGCCGGGGCCGCCTTCGCCCGCCCCGAATGGATCGCCATGGCCGAACGCGCCTGGTCCTTCGTCACCATGAAAATGATGCGCAACGGCCGCCTCCACCACGCCTGGCGGGAAGGCCGCCTGCAGCATCCCGCCATGGCCGACGACCTCGCCAATATGCTGGATGCCGCCCTGACGCTCGCCGAAGTCACGGGCAAGACCGCCTATCTCGCCAGCGCCACACGCTTCGCCCAAAATCTCGACGCGCATTACCACGACGACAAGCTAGGCGGCTATTTCTTCACCGCCGACGACGCCGAAGCGCTCATCGTCCGTACACGAAGCGTCGCGGATAATGCAACGCCCGCAGCCAACGGAACGCTTCCCGCCCATTTTGTAAGGCTCGCCCTCATGACCGGCCACGCCCATTGGATGACCCGCGCCGACGAACTCATCCGCGCCTTCGCCGGCGAGCTCTCGCACAACATCTTCCCGCTGGGTTCTTGGCTCTCCAGCTTCGAAATGCGCCTCTCCGCCCTCCAGATCGTGTTGATCGGCAGCAACGAGGAAACAAAGGAAATGGCCGACGCCGTCTTCGCCGAGGCGCTCCCCAACCGCATCCTCACACGCGTC
>JAJXZC010000248.1 GCA_021780275.1 Pseudomonadota bacterium | reverse complement strand
GGCGCGTCTCGGCCGCCTTCGAATCGGTGTGGACGAGCGATTCATTCTCAATGTCGGATCGGACGTTTGGTACAAGAATCAACCCGGCGTCGTGCGGATTTTCGAGAAGATCGCCGCGCAGCCGGAGGCGAGCAATCTTGGCCTGGTGATGGTGAGCAACGGCATGACCGCGAATTTGAGGAAGGTCATCCGCAGGCTCCGGCTTGAGTCAAGGGTCCGAATTCTCTCCGACGTCGAGCCGGAAGATCTTAGAGCGCTCTACTCGTCGGCGGCCGGACTGCTGTTTCCATCCCTTTATGAGGGATTCGGCTGGCCGATAATCGAGGCACAAGCGTGCGGGTGTCCGGTATTCACCAGCAATCGGCCGCCGATGACAGAGGTAGGCGGAGAAGGCGCCGTCTACATCGATCCGGAAAATCCCGAAGACGCGGGACAGGCCGTACTGCGGAATCTGCCGCATGCATCGCGGATGCGCGAGGCGGGCTTCGTCAACGTGCGCAGATTCTCCGCCGAAAAGATGGTTGAAGGTTACGTAAATGCTTATGCCGCGGCGAGGAACGCCGTTGCGGTGCCTGATTCCGACGAGCCGCAACAGATGATCGGAGCGGCTGACGGTTCCGCCGACCTGCTACAGCGCGATCGTCCATTCCAACGTCATTGAAGCAACGAGCCATCTGATGCGGCTTGCTTATCTTGTAACTCACCCGATTCAGTATCAAGCGCCATTGCTGCGCCGAATCGCCGCCGAAGCCGACGTTCAACTCAAGGTTTTCTTTGCGAGCGATTTATCAGTGCGCAGCTTTGTCGACCGCGCATTCGGGCAACGGATCCGTTGGGACGTGCCGTTGCTCGGCGGGTACGATTACGAATTCCTGCCCGCTTTTGGAGCGAAAGACAGCCCATCGTTTTGCCGGCCGATGACCTACGGTCTCGCGTCGCGACTCAAGGCTGGCCGGTTCGACGCGCTCTGGGTCCACGGCTATATGCGCTGGCATCATTGGACCGCAATGGCGACCGCAAAACGGCTGGGAATGAAGGTGCTGGTGCGGGACGAGGCTACTTCAATCAGCAGTCCGCGCGGCGCGCTGAAAAAGAAAGTCAAGAAGGCATTTTTCGCATGTCTGCGGCGAATTGCCGATCGTTTTCTGGCGATCGGAACGTTGAACGCCGAATACTACCGCCGACAGGACATCCCGTCGGAGCGCATTTTTATGATGCCCTATGCGGTTGATAACGCGTTTTTCCGCGCGCGCGCGACCGATTGCACCGGTCGGCGCCAGGCGTTGCGCGACGCGCTCGGCCTGGAGCGCGGCCGTCCGGCGATCCTGTACGCCGGCAAAATGACCGCTCGCAAAAACCCGCGCGACTTGCTGGACGCCTACACGATGCTATCGAACGACGGCCGCTCCGAGCCTCATCCATATCTACTTTACGTGGGCGACGGGGAGATGCGCCGTGAACTGGAGACGGCGGCGTCCGCCAGGGGTTGGAACGGAATCCGGTTCTTGGGCTTCAAAAATCAGACGGAAATGCCGGCATTTTATGATCTCTGCGACGTATTCGTGATGCCCTCGACGATCGAGCCGTGGGGGCTGGTCGTGAACGAGGCGATGAACGCGGGCAAAGCGATTATCGCCAGCGACCGGGTCGGTTGTGCGGCCGACTTGGTACGCGACGGCGAAAACGGCTTCATCTTTGAGGCCGGGGACATTGCCGGCCTCGCCCGCGCGCTACGGAACATCCTCGGCAGTACGCAACGGCGTGCGGCGATGGGTCGCAAAAGTCTGGACATCGTCAATCGCTGGAGCTTCGAGGAGGACGTGCAAGGCCTCCGCGCCGCGCTGGGCATATAGATGTGCGGATTGGCGGCTATAGTCGGGTATGCGGGAAACGCGCCGCCCGTGAACCGAAACGAACTGCTCGCGATCCGCGATGCGATGGCCATGCGCGGTCCCGACGGCGCCGGCATTTGGATGTCGCAGGACGGCAAAGTTGGTCTGGCGCATCGGCGACTCTCGCTGCTCGACCTGAGCGAGGCGGGGGCACAGCCGATGGCGAACGAGGACGGTTCGATCCGGGTCGTCTTCAACGGCGAAATCTACAACTATCGCGAGTTGCGTCAATCCCTTGAAGCTAAGGGATTTCGTTTCCACTCGTCCACCGACACCGAAGTCCTGCTCCGTCTTTATGCGGCCGAGGGCGTGGAAATGCTGCGCAAGCTGCGCGGAATGTACGCGTTCGCCATCTGGGACGAGCACAACGGACGCCTGTTCGCGGCGCGCGACCCCTTAGGAATAAAACCGCTATACTACGCCGACGATGGCAAGACCCTGCGAATCGCCTCGCAAGCAAAGGCGCTTTTGGCCGGTGGCGGCGTCAGCCGTGGACGCGAAGCTGCGGGACAGGTTAGGTTTCTGCTGTTAGGTTATGTCCCCGAGCCGTTCACGATCTATCGAGCCGTACGCAGCGTACCGGCGGGCGCTTTTCTTATTGCAGGTCGGGACACACGGCCGGAGATTCATCAGTTCTGCCGAATAGAAGAGGAACTCGCTGCAGCAACATCCGGCAACGGCAAGGTATCTCCACTCGGCGAAGTACGTGAACGTCTGCGCGGTGTCCTTTCGGATAGTATCGACCGCCATTTGATAGCGGACGTGCCGGTCGGCATTTTCCTATCAGCGGGCCTCGACTCCTCGGTAGTGACAGCGCTTGCATCCGAATCCCTGCACGCGCGTCTGCACACCTTCACTCTTGGCTTCGGCGAGTATCGTGGCACTGAAAATGACGAGACGGCGCTCGCCACTGCGGTGGCGCGACATTACGGTACTCGACATGAAATACGATGGATTACTCGAACTGAGTTTAATCAAGCACTTGACCGCGTGCTCGCCGCGATGGACCAGCCCTCGATAGACGGGGTGAACACCTACTTCGTAGCGAAGGCGGCGCATGAGGCTGGTCTCAAGGCCGCATTGTCGGGGGTTGGTGGCGACGAGCTTTTTGGCGGTTATGCGAGTTTCAAGCAAGTGCCCTGGATCGCGGGGACATTGGGC
>JAJXZC010000369.1 GCA_021780275.1 Pseudomonadota bacterium | reverse complement strand
ATGTCCCTTCGCCTTAAGAGTGTCGACGACCGTATCGCGAAGCGCGGCGCAGAAACTCTCCGGAACGGGGTGCGAATAGACGACGAGAACTTTCATGGAGCGGTCAATCGATGGCGGCGATAATGTCCGTGGCAGTCGCTATGAAGCCGAAGCATTGTTTCACGTTATAGATCGTCGCCTCGGTACAGAAAGCGGGCGACGTCGTCGCCGAGCAATCCGTGAGCAACACGCAATCATAGCCGAGACAGTTCGCATCCAGAAGCGTGCCGAAGACGCATTGGTCGAGGTTCACGCCCGCAAAGAGCAGCGTCGTTACGCCGAGATTGCGCAGGATGCTGTCGAGAGCCGTGTCCCAGAAGCCGCTCATGCGATATTTGTCGACATGGATGTCGTCGGGCGCGACCGTGAGTTCATCGACGATGGCGGCTGCCCAGCTATCCTTTTCGAGTACGTGCGAGCCATTGCTCGCCAGCGGATCGCCGATGCCGATGCTCCGCCCATTCGGATTGTAGACATGCAGCACCGAGGGGCTGAGGTTGAGCTTGTCCGGCCTGTTGCCCCAGTTGACCCAGATCACCGGAACGTCCGCCTTGCGGAAGGCCGGAAGTGTCTTCGCCAGCGGTTCGATCGGCGCGCGGGCGGGCGTGACGTCGACGCCTATCCCAGAGAGCCAGCCATCCGGGTGGCAGAAGTCATTCTGCATGTCGATGACGATGATGGCGGTGCGCGCGAGATCGATGGAAAGGTTCTGCGGTTCAGCTGCAAAGCGAACGGGGCGCGGGACGGCGCCTTTGCGTGTCAGGTCGCATTCGGTTTCGTTCACGCGCCATTGATTGGCGCCGGCGCTGCCAAGCGCGACTAGATCGGACGAAGACATGAGATCAGCCTCTCTGGATCATCTTGCGCAGCGACACAGGCGCATCGCCGCGCGCTTCTTCCTCGCCATGAGCGTCGAGCAGCGACTTCATCTTCTGACGCATGACAATGCCCGGCCGGTCGGAGCGCATGTGGATTTCCTCGCGCGTTCCGATTTCCAGCGGCACGTCGCCTTCAGTGCTTTCGAGGATGTCCTTGTCCTCGTTTGTCACCATGCGGTCGAAGGCGATGATGTCCTCGGCGGGTGCATCCGCTTCCGTATCGTTGCGCACGACGAACTGGCAGACCATCGAGCGCTCATCGTCGATGGGTGTCGCCGCCGTGAAGATCATGTGGAAGAGGCCGTTGGGATAGGTGATGCGGAGCGCGCGGGCAAAGGGCAGGAACCAGTTGCTGTCCATGTAGCGCACGGTCCAGTCATCATCCATGCCGAGGTTCTTCTTCTGAACCTCGGGATTGCGCACCGGCACCTCAGTGAGCATGCGGAAGCCTGTCGGCGTGTCCATGATCTCGAGCATGGCGGGTTCGGGATGGCCCTGATCGCCGAAGCTCGCGCGGTGGACGAAGCTGAAATGCGCGTTGTCGAAGGAGTTCTCCATCAGCCGGAGGCCTGCGCATTCCCACACTTCGTAGAATTCATGGACCTGGCGATAGCCGGGCTTCTCCGCCTCGTTGAGGTCCGGGATGCCGGCCAGCGGCTCCTCGGAAAGCGTGACCCAGACGTAGTCGTATTTTTCCTGCACCTTGAAGCCTGGTGTGCGCGCGCCGGGCATCGTCTCGCGATCCGTCATCTGCGGAATGCGCACGCATTGGCCCGTGCCGTCATACTCCCAGCCGTGATAGCCGCAGACGATGCGGCCATCCTGCACCCAGCCCTTCGAGAGTTTCGCCGACCTATGGCAGCAGCGATCGAGAATGCACTGCGCTTTGCCTTCCGCGTCGCGCCAGAGAACGATGTTCTCTCCGAGCAGCGTGAAGGGGAAGGGTTTGTCGGAGAGCTGCGCCGCAGGCACGATGGGATACCAGAAGCGGCGCAGGACGGGTTGCCGGGTTGCGAGCATTTGTTTGCCTCAAGGACTTGGCGGCGGTCAGCGGTCGCCCATGGCGCTTTCATGCCAGTGGCGAAGGACGAAACGCGAAAGCAGGGACAGAACGAAGAAGATGAGGATGCCGGTCGCCGAAATCAGGAAGAGCGCAGCGAACATGCGCGGGATCTGCAGACGGTATCCCGCCTCGAGAATGCGATAGGCGAGGCCCGATTGCGTGCCGCCCGTACCGGCGACGAATTCCGCGACGACCGCGCCGATCAGCGCAAGGCCGCCGGAAATGCGAAGGCCGGCAAGGAAATAGGGCATGGCGGACGGAAGCTTCAACAGCCACATGGCTTGCGGCTTGGTGGCGCCATAGAGCTGGAAGAGGTTGATGAGGTTGCGGTCGGTGCTGTTGAGACCGACTGCGGCGTTGGACACCACCGGGAAGAAGGCAACCAGCCAGGCGCAGATGAGAAGCGCGACCTGCGTGTCCTTGGCCCAGATGATGATCAGTGGCGCGATGGCGACGACAGGCGTGACCTGAAGCACGACGGCATAGGGAAAGAGGCAGCGCTCGATCCAGCGCGAGCTGGTGAAGAGCATTCCGAGCAGTAGCCCGCCAACAGCCGCGATCAGGAAGGCTTCGATGGTGATGCGCGATGTGATGACGAGGCTTGGCCAGAGCGAGCCGAAATCCGTGTAGAGCGTCCTGGCGATCAGGATCGGCCCCGGTAACAGGTAGACTGGCACGTCGTTGACGCGAACCATGATCTCCCAGAAGGCGAGCATGAAGAAGCCGAAGATGAAGGGAGCGAGTTGCAGCAACGCCTTTTCGGCGATGCGGCGGGCGGTGCCCTTCGCGCCGGGCGTACCCGCGACGGTGGACGTCTGGATTTTGTTAATGGCATTCATCAGTGTTCATCCTCCACACCGGCCATGGCCTGCTTTAGCCAGCCGGACACGTCGCGGCAATGCTCGTTGTAGAGCGACGAGGTTCTGAATTGTTCGGTGCGGGGGTAGGGCGCATCGATGGAAAGATCGGCGAGGATGCGGCCGGGCCGAGCAGCCATCACGACGATGCGGTCGGAGAGATAGACGGACTCAAAGACGCTGTGCGTGACGAAGATGACCGTCAGGTTCTGCTTTTCC
>JAJXZC010000387.1 GCA_021780275.1 Pseudomonadota bacterium | reverse complement strand
TAAGGGAAACGACATGCATTTTCACGATCGTGCAGATGCCGGGCGACGCCTCGCCAAGGCGCTGCTCTCTTATAAGAGTAAGGCGCCTATCGTTCTCGCATTGCCGCGCGGCGGCGTTCCGGTCGCGGCCGAAGTGGCACATGCGCTCGATGCACCGCTTGACCTTGTGCTCGTCCGCAAAATCGGCGTTCCGTTTCATCCAGAATTGGCGATGGGTGCAGTTGTCGATGGCGCCGCGCCTTTGATCGTGCGCAACGAGGACGTTATCGAGGCGGCACGCATTTCTGAGGCGGACTTCGCATCCGTCTGCACGCGCGAACTGGCCGAAATCCAACGGCGCCGGCGGCTTTATGTCGGCGAACGGCCGCATCCCCAATTAAAAGGCCGGGTCGCTATTCTGATCGACGACGGCATAGCCACGGGGGCGTCAACCCGCGCGGCTCTGCGCTCCGTGCGAAAGCAAGGGCCTGAAATGCTGATTTTGGCGGTGCCCGTCGCGCCAAGCGAGACGCTGCGGCAGCTTCAGGGTGAAGCCGACACCATCGTATGCCTCGAGTCCTACGAAGAATTCGGAGCGGTGGGATTTTATTATTCCGATTTCCGCCAAGTTTCCGATACGGAAGTCCGCGAAATTCTCGCCGCGCTTCAGCCGGCGGATTCGACGAGCGCCGTAGGCCGTTAATCCAAAAACAGGTGCTCCGATGCAAGTACCCTTAGAGATCAGCTTCCGCAATTGCGAGCCTTCCGAGCAAATTCGCGCCGAAATAGAGAGGGAGGCGAGGCGGCTTGAAAAATTCTTTGACAGGATCACCGCTTGCACCGTGGTCGTGACGGCACCGAGTTTGTTGCATCATCGCAAGGGTGCGCTGTTCAAGATCGACATTCGCATCGCGCTGCCGCAGCATAAGGATGTCATCGTCAATAAGACGCATGGCGATATCCATCAGCACGAGCATATTTCCGTCGCGATCAAGGATGCCTTCGCGGCGGCGCGACGCCAGATCGAAGATTCTGTTCGGGAGATGCGCGGTGACGTCAAACAGGATATCGCGCCCGAACGCGGCCGCGTAGCGAGACTCATTGCCGGCGAGGACTATGGTTTCATCGAGACCGGCGACGGGCGCGAAATCTATTTTCACCGCAATAGCGTCCTTGATGGCGCCTTCGACCGGTTGAAAGTCGGAGCTGAGGTTCGTTTCGTCGAAGAAGACGGCAACAAAGGCCCCCAGGCCACCACCGTATCTCTGGCGGCATGACGGGCGCGGAGGCGGGATGATGGCCAATATCCTTACTACGGATCGTTTTCCGATCGAGGAGAACGAGAAAGATGTTTCGATCCTGCGCCGCTTTTGTGCGCCGTTGCCGCCGCCGGAACGGTGGGATGAGTTCGGACCGTTCTTCGATCGCTTCGGAGACGCCACTGTCGTCCTTCTCGGGGAGGGCAGCCATGGCACATCGGAATTTTATCGCGCGCGGGCTGCCATCACGCGTCGGCTGATCGAGGTCCATGGGTTTAACATTGTCGCTGTAGAGGCAGACTGGCCGGACGCGGCGTGGATTGACCGCTATGTGCGCTTTCATGCCCACCAGCCGTCGGCGGAAGCGGCCTTCGGCCGGTTTCCGACTTGGATGTGGCGCAATGTCGAAATGCACGATTTCGTGACCTGGCTGCGCGCGCATAATGAGAGGGCAGCGCCTGATGCGCGTGTCGAGTTTCGGGGACTCGACATCTACAGCCTAGGCCGGTCGATCGCCGCTGTTCTTGCTTATCTCGACCGCGTCGATCCCGACGGTGCCAAAGCAGCCCGCCGGCGTTATGCTTGTCTGACTCCGTGGCAGGATGATCCTGCCGGCTACGGGGAGGCCGCGCTGCATCTGCGTGAATCGCCCTGCGAGGACGTCGTCGTTGCGGAATTGCGCAGTTTGCTCGACAAGCGGCTCGATTATATTCGCCATGATGGCGAGGCCTTTTTCGATGCAGCGCAGAACGCGCGCGTCGTGCAAGCGGCCGAGCATTATTATCGGCTGATGTATCGCAGCTCGCGCGAGTCCTGGAACCTGCGCGACCGTCACATGTTCGACACGCTCGCGCGACTGCTCGCGGCGCGCGGAAAAGCCGCCAAGGCCGTCGTTTGGGCGCACAATTCGCATATCGGTAATGCTGCCGCGACCGCGATGGGCTGGCAGGGCGAATTCAATATCGGCGAGTCTTGCCGTGCAGCCTTCGGCGACGAGGCGGTCCTCATCGGCTTCGGAACGGACCGCGGAACTGTCGCCGCGGCCAGCGAATGGGACGGACCGATGGAAGTGAAAAAGGTGTTGCCGGCGCGGCGCGACAGTCATGAACATCTGTTTCTGCAGACTGGCATCGCACGCGGCCTGACTGATTGGCGGCGGAGCGACCGAGCAGAACTAAGGGCCGTGCTGTCGAAGCCGCGGCTCGAACGCGCGATCGGCGTCATCTACCGGCCGGAGACGGAGTTTCTGAGTCATTATTTCCAGGCCATTCTCGCCGACCAGTTCGACGCCTTCGTCTGGTTCGCCGAGACGCGAGCGGTCACGCCGCTGGCAAGTGGGCGCCCGCATGGCGAGCCGGAGACTTATCCATTTGGTCTATAGTGGGCGGGACCTGGCGGCGGACGCTATTTGACCGCCGCTTCTGCGGCCCTTGTGGGTGCCGCAAACTGGTCAAAAGCTTCCACAGCCTGCGCCGCGTACATGACGCTTGGGCCAGCGCCCATATAAATCGCCATACCCATCGTTTCCATCAGCTCATCGCGGCTTGCGCCCTGCTTGACCGCCGCCTCGGCATGGAAGGCGATGCAGGCGTCGCAACGGACCGCGACGGCGATGCCGAGCGCGATGAGTTCCTTGGTCTTGGTATCGAGCGCCTTGGCCTCCAATGCCGCACGGGCGAGGCTCGAAAAGGCGCGCATGGTCTCCGGAGTTCCGGCCCGCAATTCTTTCAGCGGTTGGGAAAACTCGGCAGCAAGCCGCGGCCAATCCATGTGCATTATGGTCTCCTCCGTCTTCGCAATAGCCGGCAATTAGCGGAACGCAT
>JAJXZC010000491.1 GCA_021780275.1 Pseudomonadota bacterium | reverse complement strand
TGGAAACCGCTCGTTTGGAATGCGGGTCTGGGGGCGCTGCCCCCAGCGGGTCCAGGGCAGCGCCCTGGCCTTATGTTAACGCAATAGTTCCCCCACAATGCCTCCGGCAACCGGTTCCGAAAACGGCTTTTCGAACCATGCCGGGTCGCGCGCGAAGAGCGTGATCAGGGCCAGCGCCGCGGCATCGGGGCTGTTGCGGCCCTGCTCCCAGTTTTGCAGCGTGCGGAGATCGAAGCCGAGGAGAGCCGCGAATTCCCGCTGTGAGAGGCCATGGCGCGCCCGCAGCGCGGCGATGTCGATCGCGCGCGTGTCCACCACGCGCCGCCGCCGAAGCGTGATCCCGAGTGCTCCGAGATCGCGCGCGAGCGTTGTGATATCGGCCGCCGGATCGATCGTGCAGACCGCCGTTCCCGCCTCGGCGAGGCGATTGAGCGCCTGATGCGCGGCGCGGAGCGACACACCGGCGGCGCGCAGCCGCCGCAGGACATCGATCCGCCGCTCAAACGACCCCTCCCGGGCGAGGATGACGATGCGCCCGTCGGAAAACGAGGGGGGCGGGTTTTCGTTCGGGATTGGCGCCAGACGTGCGAGCCGTGCCTTCAAGTCTGAGTTCATCGCATCCTGCTCTAAATGCACCTATTTCTATACGCGATCCGCGTAGTGATGTCAATCCCGCCTGATCATCGCCACGAACTCCCCCCATTCGCGCCTGGAAAGCCCGCTCCCCGGTTGCTAGTCAGGACGACTGGCCCGCGACACTGCTGCGACGAGGCTTGCGACGTATTTCGCCAGCGGGTCAAGGTGTTGGCCGTTATTTTTGAGGATATGCTGCAAAAGAAACAACGAATCGGCCTTCTTCGCGAAGCGCATGCGCTGCTCGGAGAGCGTTCCGCAGACCGTCCCGATAAGTTCGGCGGCATCGACGCCGGCAAGCCATTGCTCATCGGCGATATTGCCATTCCATTCCGGAATATGAAGTGGTTTCTCCGCTGCGGCCTTTTTTAACGCCGCCGCCACCGAATCCGGCGTGACGGTTGACGCCGATTGCGGGTCTTTGTGGGCGATAAAGGCGGCGATGGCGGCGGGGTCGATAAGGTAGCATTCGAGATGCCGCCGGGGCAGGAAATCGAGCGCGCCTTTGGCCGCGCGTCGCATGTCCTCTTTCTCGGATTCGGTGAGATTTTCGCTATCAAAGCTGAAAGAGACATTGGGGACGAGAGAAGTAGCAGCGGCAATCAAGCGCTGGTAAATCTCGTAAACTAGCGCTTTATCGCGCTTTTTCGCATGGAAATCGCCGGTCGCCACGACGGAGGTAAAAATCGTCCCGCGCGGCAGCGGCCCGTACCTTTCCCGATAGAGATAGGGGAAGCAGAGTTCTTCGGTCTGCCCCTCCACCCAGATGACCCGATCGGCGGCGAAGACATCCGCCATCGAGACGCCGAGATGCTCGGCGACCTCCCGGAATGTCTCAATCTTCGTAAGATCGAGCCGTTCGACCCGGGATTCGTATCCCTCGCGCTTGACGAGATGGATCGTCGTCGGGTTGCTGAAGCTGATGACATCCGGCGCGTGGGTCGAGATGATGTATTGGTGCTGCGCGTATTCGGTTTGCAAGATGCGGAGCAGGGCCTTCACCGCCGCCGGATGCAGAAAACTGTTGATTTCATCGATGATGATGATGGCTTTGTCGATGTTCATGATCGCGGTGAGGAGCGCGATGGCCTGGGCGACACCGGTGCCGCTTTCTTTCAGCGGAAAGCTCAATTCCGGCCGTGCCATCGCCTCGGTCGGCCAGACTCTCACTTCCAGGTTGTTATTGCCGGGCATGGTTCGGACACTGAGATTGCCGACAGTTGGGAAAATTTCGCGTAGATGCGCAACGAGTTGCCGGAAAACGTCGCCGCGCTCGTTGTGCAGCAAATGAAGGATGTTGGGCAGATTGGCCGCGCTTGGCGCCAGGCGTTCAGCGTAGTCGCCTGGCGCCTGGCCAATCGCCATGCGCTCGGCGTCGAAATGGAACATGTCACGCTTCCATGCGTCGAAGAGAAGCATCGGCAGCGTGTCTTGACGAGGGTTATTGGGAGATCCCTGTATGTTCAAGACGCCCTCGCGCGGGTTCACTCTAGCACAAAAATGTTGCGGCGCTGGTAAATCGGAAAAAAGACCGTGCGACGGGTATGGCGCGGAAAAGTGCGCCAGTGGATTCCGGCCAACAAACCCGGGTGCCCGCGTGACTGAAATGGACAAAGTCGGGCGTTCAAAAAACGCCTTCATAAAAGCCGTTGCGTTCCGGTGCTCCTCTGCTGTTATCGGAAAAACTTGCGACGTCCCGGAGCGGAGAACCCAGTCCCGGATTTCGGGGCCGCTGGTTTCTATCGTGAGGGCGATCTCCGGCGCTGGCAAATGGTACGACTGCCATCGCTCCGGCGTCCGGTGCCGGTCATCGGGAAGGTCCGGCCGCAGGGCGCGCAGCAGCGCGCTTTTGCCGGCATTGTTCTGCCCGATGATCAGGTTGATGCCGTCGCGAAATTCCATTTCGCCGGAATCGCCGAACGACTGAAACCCTCGTATTCGTGCTTTGATCAGTCTCATCTTCCGATCATCGCCACGAACTCCCCCCATTCGCGCTTGGAAAGCCCGCTCCCCGGCTGTTCGACCTGCTCCCCGGCCAGCATCCGGCGCAAGGCGGCGAGCATCGGGGCGGAAAGTGTCACCGCGCCGAGGCGGTAGTCGCGAAAGGCGCGCGCCGCCATCGGCACCCAGGCTTCGACGGTTTTCAGCATCACCTCGGCATAGGCGCGGATTTCATATTGCGCGTGGGCGTCGGCGCGGAGCGAGAGAAAATGGAGGAGATTGTGGAGATCGGTCTTCCAATACCATTGCGTATAAGTATTGAGGGTGAGGTTCATCCGCGCAAGCTCGCGCGCGAGGCCCAAGCGCGCCGGATCGCGCGCCCCGTCCTCGCTTTCGTTCAGCATGGCGAGGTAGTGGTCATGGCAGCGCGCGGCGTCCTCGCGCAGCATCTCAAGCACCATCGCCGCCTCCTCGCCCGCCACGATCTCGCCCC
>JAJXZC010000356.1 GCA_021780275.1 Pseudomonadota bacterium | reverse complement strand
GTCGAGCGGGTTGCCGAGTTTGTATTTCTTCGTCAGGTCAACGAAGCCATCGACGAATTCGTCATAGACCGAGGCGTGAACATAGAGCCGTTCCTTGCCGCAGCAGGACTGGCCGGAGTTGAAGAAGGCGCCGTCGACGAGATTTTCGACCGCGAAGGGCAGGTTGGCGTCGGGCCGGACATAGGCCGGGTCCTTGCCGCCGAGCTCCAGCCCGACATTGATGAAGCGGCCTGACGCCGCCTTGACGATGGCGTGTCCGCCGGCGACCGAGCCGGTGAAGGAGACGTAGTCGACGCGCGGGTCGCCGATCGTCTTCTCCGTCATCTCGTGGCTCATATGGATGGCCTGGAAAAGGCCGTCCGGCGCGCCCGCCTTCTCGAACGCCTTCTGGAAGCGTTCGGCGCAAAGCGCGGTCTGCGCCGAATGCTTGAGGATGACAGCGTTGCCCGCCATCAGCGCCGGCACGACGACATTGACCGAGATGAGGTAGGGATAGTTCCAGGCGGCGATCGTCAGAACGACGCCGAGCGGGTCGCGCCTGATCCAGCGGTTGAAACCTTCCTTGGGACCGACATCGATATCCGCAAGCGTTTCGGGCGCGATGCCGATCATATAGCGCGCCCGATCCTCGAAGCCGCGCAGCTCGCCGGCGCCGAATGCGACGGGACGGCCCATCTGCCAGGCAAGTTCGGGAACGATCTCGTCCTTCATCTCAAGGAAGGCGTCGACGAAGCGCAGGCAGAGCGCGGCGCGCTCCTGCATCGGCACGAGTTTCCAAGCAGCCTGCGCGCGTTTGGCCTCGCTCAGCGCTTCATCGACCTCGCGCCATGAAGCAAGCGCGCGTTCGGCATAAAGGCTCCCGTCGACAGGGGAGATGATTTTCAAGGTTTCCGTCATTTTAACCGCGCTCGAACCCTCTTTTTACTTCCCAATCCGTCACTCGACGGTCGTACTCGAACTGCTCCCAGCGTCCGGCATGGAGATAGTGGTCGACCACGCCATTGCCCAGAGCGGCGCGGAGCGTATCTGAATTTTCGAGTTCGGTCAGTGCGTCACGAAGGCTTCGTGGCAGGGACGGGATGCCCTGCCCGAGATAGGCGTCGCCTGAAAATTCCGCCTCCAGTTTGAGCTTCCTGTCGATGCCCTCGAGGCCCGCGGCGATGAGCGCCGCAAAGGCGAGATAGGGATTGAGGTCCGCCCCGCCGACGCGGCACTCGACGCGAAGGCTTTTGCCATGGCCGCAAAGACGGAAGCCCGCCGTGCGGTTGTCATTCGACCAGACGACGTTGGTGGGCGCGAAGGTACCGTTCACGAAGCGCTTGTAGGAGTTGATGTTGGGCGCGAGGAAATAGGTGAATTCGCGGGCATGCTTGAGCTGGCCGGCGAGAAACTGCTGTCCGAGCTCCGACAGTCCGTGAATCTTGCTCTTGGCGTCGTGGAACAGGGCCTTCTTCTGCTTGTCGTCCCAGAACGACATGTGGATATGGCAGGAGGAACCGGCGAGTTCGTAATTCCACTTCGCCATGAAGGTGATCGCCTTGCCGTGGAGATGGGCGATTTCCTTGATGCCGTTCTTGAGGATCGTGTGCCGGTCGGCCATTTCCAGCGCCTCGGCATAGCGGATGTTGATCTCCTCCTGGCCGGGGCCCCATTCGCCCTTGGAATTCTCGACCGGAATGCCGGCATTCTCGAGGCCGTTGCGGATCGCCCGCATGACCCCTTCCTCCTTGGTCGTGCCGAGAATGTGATAGTCCTCGATGTACCAGTTGGCGGTCTTGAGATTGCGGTAGCCCTTTTCGTGCACCGTCTCATAGGTCTCGTCGAAGAGATAGAATTCGAGTTCCGATGCCGTCATCGCCGACATCTTCGCCGCGGCGAGCCGCCGGAGCTGTTTCTTCAGCATGGCGCGCGGCGCATGGGGCACGTCCTCGCCGTGATGGTCGAGCGTGTCGCAGATGACCAGCGCCGTTCCGGGGAGCCAGGGAATGCGGCGCAGCGTCCCGAGATCGGGCTTCAGCACGAAATCGCCATAGCCCTTTTCCCAGCTTGCCGCCTCATAGCCGGGAACCGGCTCCATGTCGGTATCGACGGTCAGCAGATAGTTGCAGGCATGGGTTTCGTGAACGGCGGTATCGAGAAAATAGCCGGCTTGCATCCGCTTGCCGACGAGGCGGCCCTGCATGTCGGGCATCGCCATGATGACCGTGTCGATCTCGCCCGCGGTGGTCAGGTCGGACAGCCGGTCGAGGGTGATTATACCGAAGGCGGGTTGCAGCATCGAAAGGTCTCCAATGAATCTCGTGATGGCGGGTCTGAACCAGCGGGGGTGTCAGGTTGTACGACCTGGCACCCCCTTGGCTTGACCGGTCTTTGGCGTTCTATGGCGATTAGAGCTTCGTCTCCTCGCCGACAGCGGCTTCCGCCGCACGGATGTTCGCCTGCCGTTCAGCGATCAGATCACCCACCGGCGGGCCCTGGAAGCGGCGGTTCTCGAAGACCAGCCATACGATGGCCGTGATGACCAGGAAGCCGACCGTAATGTCGAGCGCCCAGTCATTCGGCGGCTGCACGCCGATCACGAAGATCAGAATCATCGAGATCAGAGACAGAAATGCGAACAGTGTGTAGAGGCCACGACCCATGTTCCAGGGGCCCATCTTCGGCCACTTCGCGGTGCCGTAGGTGAAGACACCGAGGGTTATCGGGATGATGAAGGAAAAGAAGATGAAGATGACTGTGCAGGAGACGACGATCGTATAAGCGGATGTACCGGCGATGGAAACGATACTCGATCCCCATACAAATATCACCGCAAGCGTCGCTCCCGTCCAGATGGCCGCGACCGGTGTGCGAAGTTTCGGTGAGACCTTTGCCAGTGTCTTCGAGAAGGGAAGGCCGCCGTCGCGTGAAAACGCGAAAATCATGCGTGAGGCCGACGTTACCGTGGCGAGGCCGCAGAGCAGCTGCGAGATAAAGATCGCGACGTAAAGCGTCTCCTTGACGCCGGCGGGAACGCGTTGATCCATCGCCCAGAAGAAGACGTTCCAGCCTTGCTTCGCGGCTTCGTCCATAT
>JAJXZC010000157.1 GCA_021780275.1 Pseudomonadota bacterium | reverse complement strand
CGATGTCGCGGGTGGCGAACCGGCGCGCGGCGCAATCAATTTGTTTGCCGCGCCGGGCCTGCCGCACGGATGCTTCGCGCCCGGCAGGATCGAGCCCGCCGCCGGACGCGCTACAGTCGCCTATGTTGAAGCCGCAGTCGGTCTCGTTCGGGCCGGTCGCGCGCGCGCGATCGTCGCCTGCCCGCATTCGGAAACGGCGATCAATCAGGCCGGCATTCCGTTTCGCGGCTATCCGGGCTTGCTCGCCCGCATTCTCGGCGTCCCCGAGCAATCGATCTTCCTGTTGCTGATCGGCGGCGGGTTGCGCATTCTCCACGCCACGTTGCACGAACGTCTGGCCGATGCGCTGGACCGGCTGACCGTCGACCTGATCGAAGACGCCGGCCGGGCGCTTGTCACGGCGCTTGGCGCGCTCGGCGTCGCATCGCCGAGGATCGGGCTATTCGGAATCAACCCGCACGCCGGCGAAAACGGTTTGTTCGGCGAAGACGATCGCCGCATTACCGAACCGGCGGCGCAGCGTCTGCGGGACTCCGGATTTCACGTCGAAGGCCCGCTCGGCGCAGACGTGTTTCTGGCGCGTCGCGATCTCGACGCCTATGTCGCGATCTATCACGATCAAGGGCACATTCCGGTCAAGATGCTCGCGCCTCGCTCCGCCGTCGCATTGTCGGTTGGCGGCGACATCGTCTTTTCCAGCGTCGGCCATGGCAGCGCTTTCGACATTGCGGGCCGCGACATCGCCGATCCATCCGCACTGATCGCTGCGCTGCGACTGGTCGCCGGGCGAGGCGCTTCTCCAATCGGTGAAAAGCAATGAGTTTTCGCGTCAGCGTTCACGACACCGATATTTCGTTTCCGTGCGAGGAAAACGAAACGATCCTCGACGCAGCCCAGAAGGCGGGGTTCGAACTGCCCTATTCCTGTCGCAAGGGCGTCTGCGCCACGTGCGAGGGGCGTCTTGTGTCCGGCGAAGCTGCGGTTGGCGGCGGTGGCCCGATACGCCTTCTCAACGGCGATCACGACAATGTCACATTCTGCAAGACATGGCCGCGCTCGGATCTCGAAATTGCCCCGCGGAGAATCGAACGCTTTGATCCGTCGGCGCGCAAGACGGTCGTCGCCAGCGTGTTCAGGCTGGCGCGGCCGGCGCCGGACGTCGCGATCGTGCATCTGCGGTTCCCGGCCGGCGTCAAAGTGAAATTCAAGGCCGGCCAGTATCTCCAGGTCATCCTCGACGATGGCGAGCGGCGTAGCTTCTCGATGGCGAATTCGCCGGCGGAAAAAGACGGAGTGCAATTGCACATCCGCCAGATCCCCGACGGCCGCTTTTCGAGCGGAATCGTGTCCGGGCTGAAGGTCGGCGACAAGTTGAAGGTCGAACTGCCGTTCGGCGATTTCTTCCTGCGCGAGGACAGCGACAAGCCCGTCGTTTTTGTGGCGACAGGCACGGGGTTCGCGCCGATCAAGTCGATTCTCGAGGATGCGCTGAAGCGCGGCGTCGCGCGCAAGGCAGACCTCTACTGGGGCGCGCGCAGCGAACGCGATCTCTATCTCGCCGACCTGCCGCGACGCTGGGCGGACGAATTCCCGAATTTCCGCTTCATCCCAGTTCTGTCGGATGGAGAGGACGAGTGGAACGGACGACGCGGCCTTGTGCATGAAGCTGTGCTCGCAGACTTCCCATCGCTTGATGGTCATCAGGTCTACGCTTGCGGAAATCCACTAATGACAGATTCTTGCCGAAGGAATTTCGTTGCTCTGGCCGGCCTGCCTGCTGGTGAGATCTTTTGTGACGCATTCGTCGCAAGCGCCTAGTCGACAGGACTCGGCCGACGCGTCGGTACGATCTCCGCCAACTGCGGCATCTCGATCGACAGGATGATCACGGAAGCTAAGCAGAAGGTCGGCAACGAGGGCGTCATCACGGTCGGGGAGGTCAAGAGCTTGGACACAGAACTCGACATCCTTGAGGGCATGCGGTTCGGCGGCTACCTCTCGCCCTGCTTCATCACCAATGCCGAGAACATGGGCGTCGAGCTCGACGACCCCTACTGGCCTGCTGCCAGTTCCGCGGACATCGACAAAATGCGTTTCAAGAATCCGACAGCAGGCCAAGGACATCATTTCGTAGATCGATTGTGCGATCGCCTTTTCTTGCAATCAAACGTAGCAGGTGCCCGCTGGGGACTAAAATATTGAGCCGAAACACCGATTCACATAGCGCCAATTTCATTTTTTAGAGCGTTTGGGGCAACGCATGGTCAACGAATTTCGACATCACGACAGTCTCACGTCGAGCCGACGGTTTGCTCTGACGCTGCATCATCTTCGATACGCGGTCGCTGCGGCCGACCACGGAAGCTTTCGGCAGGCCGCAGAGGCGAGTCTCGTTCGGCAATCCACCCTGAGCCGCAGCATCCGTCAACTCGAAGAGTCGATTGAGATGACGCTTTTCGATCGATCGAGTGGTGGAGTGCAACCCACTCCGACTGGCCGTGAATTCCTCCGCTCGGCTCGCTCGATCCTTGAGCAAATGGACGCGTTGCTGTCGATAGCGCAGAGCACGGGTCGCGGTGAGATCGGGCACCTGATTGTCGGCTTCGCCTCCTCGCTTTCGACTGGCAATCTGCGCGCGACGCTTGTGGAATTCTCCAACCGCCGCCCGCAGGTGAATGTAGGCATGGTCGAGCGGTCGCGCACGCGACTTACAACTGCATTACGGAACCGAGCAATTGACATCGCCATTGTTGCCAGTGAGCCGTCGCACCTCAATGGCAGGAGCATGCGGCTTTGGCGAGAGCGAGTCATGGTTGTTTTGCCGGAGACGCATCGACTGGCGTCGGAAAACGTGTTCTCCTGGTCCGACCTTGGGGGTGAGACGATCATCCTGAGCGAGCGCGATCCCGGTCCGGAATTCGAGACTCGATTGGCAATGATATTTGCTTCAAGAGTCGATGCACCCAAGATCATTCGCCATGACATCGGCCGTTCCAGCATCGAAAGCCTTGTTGTGGCCGGGCGCGGAATCAGTTTGATGACTGAAGCCTCGGCCAGCGCAGCGCGCGGCGGCG
>JAJXZC010000037.1 GCA_021780275.1 Pseudomonadota bacterium | reverse complement strand
ACCGATGTCGGCGGCATCCCGGAACTGAAGAAGGCTATCGCCGCGAAGTTCAAGCGCGAGAACGGGCTCGACTACACGCCCGCTCAGTGCTTCGTCGCGCCCGGCGGCAAGCCCATCATCTTCAACGCGATGGCGGCGACGCTGAACCCCGGCGATGAGGTCATCATCCCGGCGCCTTACTGGGTGTCCTATCCCGACATCGTGTCGCTGCTCGGCGGCACGCCCGTATTCGCGCGGGCGGGCATGGAGACCAATTTCAAGCTCCAGCCGGAAGATCTTGAAAAGGCGATCACGCCGAAGACGAAGTGGTTCATCTTCAACTCGCCGTCGAACCCGACGGGCGCGGCCTATACGTGGGACGAGCTGAAGAAGCTCACCGACGTTCTGGTGAAGCATCCGCATGTCTGGATTCTGTCCGACGACATGTATGAGCATCTCTCCTATGACGGCTTCAAATTCGCGACGCCGGCGCAGGTGGAGCCGAAGCTCTATGACCGCACGCTGACCATGAACGGCGTCTCCAAGGCCTATGCGATGACGGGCTGGCGTATCGGCTATTGCGCCGGTCCGCTCGAGCTCATCAAGGCGATGACGACGATCCAGAGCCAGTCGACCTCGAACCCGACGTCGATCAGCCAGTGGGCCGCCGTCGAGGCATTGAACGGGACGCAGGATTTCATCCCGGAGCGCGCCGAGAGCTTCAAGGCGCGGCGCGACCTCGTCGTCTCGATGCTCAATCAGGCGAAGGGCCTCAAGTGCCCGACGCCGGAAGGTGCCTTCTATGTCTATCCGTCCTGCGAGGGATGCATCGGCAAGACGACGCCCAAGGGCAAGGTCATCGGCAACGATCAGGACTTCGTCGAGGCACTGCTGGAAGAAGAGGGCGTCGCCGTCGTGCATGGCGAAGCCTTCGGCCTCTCGCCCTTCTTCCGCATCTCCTACGCGACTTCGACGGAAGCGCTGACCGCAGCCTGCGAGCGCATCCAGCGTTTCTGCGCCTCGCTCCGGTAGGACGCGCGTCGATCGAAACGAAACAGAAAAGGGCGATCCGGATTATCGGGTCGCCCTTTTTCTTCGCCCTGCTGCGACACTTTTGATCATTGGAATTATTCTAGATTTGTTGCGCTGTGCCGCGGACAGTTCTAGATTCCATGTCTCGCAGCAAGGAGAACCTGTCATGCAGATCGACATCGGTATTACCGAAAAGGACCGCAAGAAAATCGCGGACGGGCTGTCGCGTTTGCTCGCCGACACCTACACGCTTTATCACAAGACGCACTACTACCACTGGAACGTCACAGGGCCGATGTTCAACACGCTGCATCTGATGTTCGAGACGCAGTACAACGAACTCTGGCTTGCGGTGGATCTCGTGGCCGAACGCATTCGTTCGCTCGGCTTCCCTGCGCCCGGCGGTTACACGGCCTATGCGAAGCTCACCAAGATCGAGGAAGACGATGGCGTGCCCAAGGCGCAGGACATGATCAAGAACCTCGTCAAGGGCCACGAAACCGTGACGCGCACGGCGCGCGCCATCTTCCCGCTTGCTGATGCGGCGCATGACGAGCCGACGGCGGACCTTCTCACGCAGCGCATGGAAGCGAGCGAGAAGACCGCATGGATGCTTCGCTCGATGCTCGGCTGAAACGACCCGTCACCAAACGTGAATTGCATGAAGCGCCATGACATCCGATAAGGACGTCATGGCGTTTCCTTTTTCTCCCTCCCTCGTCATCTTCGATTGCGACGGCGTGCTGGTCGACAGCGAGCCCGCCGCGAACCGTCTGCTTGTGCGCGTGCTCGCCGAAGACGGCTTCGATGTTTCCTATGAGGAATGCCGCAGGCTCTTTGTCGGGCGCACTCTGGAAGCTGTGCGCGCCCATGTCGAAGAGGCAATCGGCCGGCCGCTTGCCGATCATTGGCCCAGCTATATCCGCGACGAGACGCTGAAAGCTTTTGCCGAGGGGCTTGTGCCCGTCGAAGGCATAGAACCTGTATTGTTGAAACTTGCCGCGCGAAACCTGCCTTACTGTGTCGCCTCGTCAGGCAAGTTCGAGAAGATGCGCTACACGCTGGGCGCGACGGGGCTTCTGCCGCTTGTCGAGAATGTTCTCTTCAGCGCGGAGCAGGTGGGGCGCGGCAAGCCCGCACCGGATCTCTTTCTTCATGCCGCGCGCGAAATGGGCCATGCACCGGAGCAATGCGTCGTCGTCGAGGACAGCGTGCCCGGCGTGCAGGCGGCGGTCGCGGCGGGCATGCCGGTGCTCGGCTATGCGGGCGATCCTCACACCGACGCGGCGGCGCTCAAAAGAGAAGGCGCCCATGTCTTTCACGACATGAGCGCCTTGCCCGGCCTTCTGGGTTTCTAGTTTATTCCGCAGCCTGCGCGTGGGCCTCTTCGGTAGCGATGAAGCGTTCCGCCTCGAGCGCGGCCATGCAGCCCATGCCCGCCGCCGTGATGGCCTGACGGTAGGTGTCGTCGGTGACGTCGCCCGCGGCGAAGACGCCGGGAATGTTCGTCGAGGTCGTGCCCGGAACCACCTTGAGGTAGTTGCCTGCCTTCATGTCGATCTGGCCGGCGAAAAGCTCCGTCTGCGGCGCATGTCCGATGGCGACGAAAACGCCATGTGCCGGAATGACGCGCGTTTCGCTCGTCTTGACGTTGACGATCTTCGCGCCGGTGACGCCAAGCGGCTCTTCGGTGCCGACGATCTCGTCGATGGCCGAATCCCAGATCACTTCGATCTTCGGATGCTTGAAGAGGCGCTCCTGCATCACCTTTTCCGCGCGGAAGGAGTTGCGGCGATGGATGACGGTCACCTTGGTCGCGAAATTGGTCAGGAACAGCGCTTCCTCGACGGCCGAGTTACCGCCGCCGACCACGATCACTTCCTTGCCGCGATAGAAGAAGCCGTCGCAAGTGGCACAGGCCGAGACGCCGAAGCCCTGGAACTTCTGTTCGGAGGGAATGCCGAGCCACTTCGCCTGCGCGCCCGTCGCAATGATGACGGCATCGGCCGTGTAGATGGTGCCGCTATCGCCGGTGAAGCGGAAGGGGCGCTGGGCGAGCTCGG
>JAJXZC010000530.1:1966-3076 GCA_021780275.1 Pseudomonadota bacterium | reverse complement strand
GCTCGCCGGGCTGGTGAAGGACGGCATGACCGTCATGTGCGGCGGCTTCGGCCTGTGCGGCATTCCCGAAACGCTGATCGAAGCGCTCAAGGAGACGGGCGCGAAGAACCTGACGGCCATCTCCAACAACGCCGGCGTCGACGGCTACGGCCTCGGCCTTCTGCTCGAGACCCGGCAGATCCGGAAGATGATCTCGTCCTATGTCGGCGAGAACAAGCTGTTCGCCCAGCAATATCTGTCCGGCGAACTGGAGCTGGAATTCAACCCGCAGGGCACGTTGGCCGAACGCATCCGCGCCGGCGGCGCCGGCATCCCCGCCTTCTTTACCAAGACCGGCGTCGGCACGCTGATCGCCGAAGGCAAGGACGTCAGGAATTTCGATGGCGAGGATTACGTGATGGAGCGCGGCCTCGTCGCCGACATTTCCCTCGTCCACGCCTGGAAGGGCGACACCGAAGGCAACCTGATCTACCGGAAGACCGCGCGGAACTTCAATCCGATGATGGCGACGGCCGGCAAGGTGACGATCGTCGAGGTCGAGCATCTCGTCGAGCCGGGCGAACTGGATCCCGACGCGATCGTCACGCCCGGCGTCTTCGTCCAGCGCATCATCCATGTGCCCAACGCGAAGAAGCACATCGAGCAGCGCACCACCCGCAAGCGCGAAGCCGCGTAGTCAACAACGCCCCTCACCCTGAGGAGCGCCCGCAGGGCGCGTCTCGAAGGGTGGGCCGCCAGCATGACGCTGGATCATCCTTCGAGACGCGATGCTGCGCATCGCTCCTCAGGATGAGGGATCAGAAATCCAGAGGAGATTTCCAGATGGCATGGACCAGAGACCAGATGGCCGCCCGCGCCGCGCAGGAACTGCGCGACGGCTTCTACGTGAACCTCGGCATCGGCATTCCGACGCTCGTCTCCAACTACATTCCCAAGGGCATGAAGGTCTCGCTGCAGAGCGAGAACGGCATGCTCGGCATGGGTCCCTTCCCCTATGAGGGCGAGGAGGACCCCGACCTCATCAACGCCGGCAAGCAGACGATCACGGAACTGCCGACGACCAGCTATTTTTCTTCGGCCGACTCGTTCGCGATGATCCGCGGCGGCCAC
>JAJXZC010000530.1:0-1956 GCA_021780275.1 Pseudomonadota bacterium | reverse complement strand
TTTTCGACAGCGCCGCCTCCTTTGCCATGGTGCGCGGCGGACACATCGACATCTCCATCCTCGGCGCCCTGCAGGTGGCGGAGAACGGCGATCTCGCCAACTGGATGATCCCCGGCAAGATGGTGAAGGGTATGGGCGGCGCGATGGACCTCGTCGCCGGCGTCAAGAAGGTGGTCGTGGTCATGGACCATGTCGCCAAGGCCAAGGACGGCACGATCGAGAAGAAGCTGCTGCATCGCTGCAACCTGCCCCTCACGGGCGCCCGCGTGGTCGACATGGTCATCACAGACCGCGGCGTCTTCACGATCGACAAACACGGCGCAGGCGGCGTGAAGCTGATCGAACTCGCCGAGGGCGTGACGCTCGACGACATCAAGGTCAACACCGAGGCCGCCTTCGAGGTGGCGCTGGCCAAGGCCGCCTAGGCTCAGGACCGTACTGAGCTCGCAATCCTTATGCTGCTGTGGCGCACGCTCAAGGCAATCTTGCCGGGATCTGGTCGAGTGGCGCGAGGAGCCGTATCCTTGATCTTTCGGTCGAGCCTCCATTCACCGAGCGCGAGATCGCGTTCGACTGGTCGGCCCTGTGACCCGCGGTGTCTACCGGTATCGACGAGTCGTAATTCTGTCCTCTTCGGGAGATCGGGTTTGGCGACAACTCCGGAACGGCGACCCCCCCCCCCGCAAATCGTGCCCTTCGACGAAGGCGTCGACCGTCTGCACGGCGTCGCCGTCCGCGACCGAATCCACAAGATCGAGCGGAGCCGGATCTCAAGCAACGGTCGGCGGAACGACATGCCGCCATCCAAGCTTGTGGCCTGTTGCTCGAGCCGATCGCGTGACAACAGCTTGCATCGCTATTGGGCTTGTAACCCGCGCAGGTATACAAATTGCACGAGCGCCGCGGATGCTATCGCTGGGAGGACGTCGTGAGACTGACCGAGTTCGACGAATATCCATTTCACCAGCACCCGACTCCCTTCCACATTCCTTACACTTCTGACGTGCATTTCAACGATGGCTATTTCTGCGCTGCGATGGCCGAAGATTGGTATGTCGCCGCCGGGGTCCGCCTGCACCCCAACATGAACGTGATTGACGGTTTCGCGGCGATTGCGCGTAACGGCGAGCAGCGCGTTCTGCGTGCTTCGCGCGCGCTGCGCCCCAACGCATCGGGACTGAAGGTGGGCCCGCTGAGCTTCGACATTCGAGAGCCCATGCGTGAGATTGGCATTTCGCTCGAACCTGGTCACGCAGACTTTTCGTTCTTGCTCACGTTCAATGCGCGCGCGCTGCCGTTTCTCGAAGCGCCATATCGCTTTCGCAAGAATGGCCATCTCATTCACGACATGGTTCGCTACACACAGATCTGCCGCGTGAACGGGAGCGTTACGTGCGACGGCGTGACGGCGCCAGCGCAGGACTGGTGCGCGATCCGCGACCATTCGTGGGGCGTACGCTCCGGCATGGGGCCAGCGACCCCGCACGGCGGTGCGCGCGACGAAGACGAGATTGACCTTCGTCGATTCCGCATATGGGCGCCGTTCGCGCTCGATCGATATACTGGTTTCTTCAATACTCACGAGGACGAAAATGGCGATACGCTCGATTTCGAAGGCGCTATCGACATGCCGGATGGGCGGCGCATCAAATTGGTCGCCATCAAGCACGACCTCAGATATGCGCCGGGCACGAAGAATGTTGTCGGCGGAACGTTCTCCTTGTGTGACAGCGACGGTGACTGGCGCGCGTATACAATCGAAGCGGCCGGCACGCCGGCCGACGTGCAGGGGTTAGGCTACTATGGTGGCTGGAACGACGGAGGCAACGCCGGAGTTTATCGCGGCGTCGGACCGGTCGTCGAGACTGACCGTTACCCCTCGAGCGCGGCCGGCGGCAAGACGGGACTATTGTCGCTACCAGAGGCCAAACGCCTCGGGCCGACAGAATTCCCTTG
>JAJXZC010000021.1 GCA_021780275.1 Pseudomonadota bacterium | reverse complement strand
CAAACAGAAGCGTCTCGCCAAGACCGCGCCGGTGCCCTGCGTCGTGCGCGATCCCGGCGTCGACATTTCCGCCGAAGAAGACTCGTTGGCTGAGAACATCCAGCGCGCGCCGCTGCATCCGCTCGATCAGTTCCGCGCCTTCCAGGCGCTGCGCCAGAAAGGCCAGTCCGAGGAGGAGATCGCCGCGGCGTTCTTCGTCGGCGTGAACGTGGTGAAGCAGCGGCTGCGCCTCGCCGCCGTGTCGGAGAAGCTCCTCGACATCTACGCCGAGGACGGCATGTCGCTCGAACATCTCATGGCGTTTACCGTGACGGCCGATCACGCGCGTCAGGAGCAGGTCTGGGACGCGATCCAGGGCTCCTACGGCAAGGAGCCCTATCAGATCCGCCGCATGTTGACGGAGCGCACCATTCGGGCCTCCGACAAACGCGCGCTGTTCGTCGGCTTCGATGCCTATGAGCAGGCGGGCGGCACCATCATGCGCGATCTTTTCCAGCAGGACAATGGCGGCTGGCTGGAAAACGTCGGATTGCTCGACGGCTTGGTCGCGGAGAAGCTGAAGGCCGAAGCAGAGACGATAGCCGCCGAGGGCTGGAAGTGGATCGAAGTCGATGTCGACTTCCCCTATGGCCACACCCACCATCTGCGTGAACTCGAAGGCACGCCGACGGATCTCACGGCCGAGGAGCAGGCGACGATCGACGCGTTGAACGCCGAGCACGCCAAGCTTGAGGCCGAATACGAGAACGCCGACGAACTGCCCGACGACGTCGATGCGCGGCTCGGTGAAATCGAGACGGCGCTCGCCGCTTTCGACGATCGTCCGGTCAGCTACGATCCTGCCGAGATCGCCCGCGCCGGCGTATTCGTCAGCATCGACGCGGACGGCAGCCTTTCCGTTGATCGCGGCTATGTCCGGACCCAAGACGAAGCGTCCGTCACTGTGGATGGCGATGCGGAAGCCGATCACGATGCGGGTGAAGGCGATGGACTGTCGTCGTCCGCCGTGCAGCGCGCCGTCATCACCATCGGTGGCCAAGCCGAGCCGGAGGAGGACGAGGACGATGCCATCAAGCCGCTGCCTGACCGGCTCCTCAGCGAGCTGACCGCGTATCGGACGCTGGCGCTGCGGGATGCAGTGGCGAACAACCCGCATGTCGCGATTGTGTGTTGGCTCTGTGGTACAAAGGGGCGGGTGGGAACCGATCGCAATGAGGTCCTGCACGACCGTCGTCATCTTGGTGTCCCACCCGCGTTTCCTGACCGCTTGAATGGTAGGAAGGGTTTCACGCCCGCACACAATCGCAAGCACGGGGATGTTCCCATGGACTATGTACACTTTATCGGCATCGACGTCAGCAAGAACTGGTTCAATGTCGCTCTCGCCGCAAGCTCCCAAAAAACCCGGCGGTTCACCAATACGCCAGACGGCATCGCTAACTTTTGCACCGCTTTCGCCGATCAGCTGAGGGCGGGATTCGTCGTTTTGGAGGCGACCGGCGGCTACGAGACCGCCCTGACCACCGCGCTGGTCATGGCCAAGGTAGCACTCCATCGCGCCGCTCCCTGGCAGGCCCACAGCTTTGCCCGCTCGCTCGGCAATACAGCCAAGACCGACAGTCTTGATGCCAAAGCACTGGCGCGATTCGCCGCCGAGCGGCACGCCAACCTGCGCCGCTTCGAACTCCCCTCGCAAGACCAGCAAACGATCAATGAACTCATGATGCGCCGGACCGATCTCATCTCTTCCCAGATGGCGGAAAAAGCCCGCGCCGGTCATCCTCGTTATACTGCTGCTACAAGCGCCGTCCAACAATCCATCGCAGACAGCCTCGCCTTTCTCGATAGCCAGATCAAAGCCATCGAAGCACAAATCGAAGCCCTCGTCGCCGAAGCGCCCGAGATGAATGCCCGCGGCGCCATCATGACCTCCGTAACCGGTATCGGCCAAAAGACGGCCCGCATCCTGCAGGCCTTTCTGCCCGAACTCGGCCACCTCTCTCGCCGCGCCGCCGCCAGTCTCGCGGGCTGCGCCCCTCAGGCAAAAGACAGCGGATCCCTCCGCAAACACCGATCCGTCTTCGGGGGCAGAGCCGCTATCAAACGAGCCCTCTTCACCGCCGCCCTCAGCGCAAGGACACACGACCCTGCCATGCGCGCCTTCTTCGAAAGACTAACAAATGCCGGCAAACCAAAAATGGTCGCCATCGTCGCCATCATGCGCAAAATCATCGTCAGACTGAACGCTATGCTTCGTCCGCAGCAAATCGAAACATCATGGTAGATGACGGCGTTGCTGCACAAGCTCTGCCTCGACACATTCCAGCACAGCGCGTCGGGCGCCTGCTTGGAAGCGGCGGTGCGGCAGGTGTTCTTCTCGATCCAGCCCTCGGACTTGAAGGACAGCTCCTCCGCCAAGGCTGTCGCGGAACGGCACGACGCCTGGAAGGCAGACCTGCCCAAGGATGAGGCTGCACTCTGGGACTGGCTCGCCGCCCTTGACGATACCAGCCGAACCACGCTGCTGGCGCATTGCGTGTCGTTCGGCGTCAACGCGCTCTATGAGAAGGGTGATCGCTATGGCGGGTCGGGCGTTTCCGTCCATGGCGTCCAGCGCCGGCTCGTCCAAGCCGACCGGCTCGCGCAAGCCGTCGGGCTCGACATGGTGGAAGCCGGATGGCGGCCGACGGTCGACAATTATCTCGGCCGCGTCACCAAGCCCGGCATCCTCGAAGCGGTGCGGCAGGCGAAGGGCGAGCAGTCGGCGCAGCTCATCGATCACCTCAAGAAGGCAGACATGGCAAAGGAGGCCGAACGGCTGCTCGACGGCACGGGCTGGCTGCCCGAGCCGCTTCGGCTTTCCTCCATTGCGCCGGTCGACGACACGGCAGGTGGCGACGAAACCCGGGAAACCGAAGCGCTACCCGCCTTCCTTGCCGACGAGGACGAGAACGCCGGCGAAGACGAATCCGACGAGCCGGCCGTAATCGCTGCTGAGTGACGACAAGAGCGGGGCGGCGCCAGCCGTCCCGCTCACCTCCCCATCCATTCCACGCCCGGCCATCGCGCCGGGCGAT
>JAJXZC010000466.1 GCA_021780275.1 Pseudomonadota bacterium | reverse complement strand
GCCTCGTCGAGGCGATGCGCGGACAGTCGCAGCCTTTCGCGATCTATCAGGAATTGCAGAACCGTTTCGAGATCAATTTCATCGAGCAGAAATTCGTCAAGGTGCCGGAAAACGTCGATGTGCTGATGATCGCCCATCCCAAGCAGCTCGACGAGCAAACGCTTTACGCCGTCGACCAGTTCGTGATGCGCGGCGGCCGTGTACTGGCCTTTGTCGATCCGCATTCGGAGGTGAGCCTCACCGCCGGGCCGAGCGGTCAGCCGGTGCAGGGCTATACGGAGGCCTCCGACCTTCCGGCGCTCTTCAAGAGCTGGGGCATCGAGTACGATCCGAAGCGCGTTATCGGCGACCGCGATCTCGCCATGCGCGTCCAGACGAACATGGATGCACGGCGGCAGACGAGCGACTATGTGCTCTGGCTCTCGGTGCCAAAGACGAATTTCGACCATAACGACATTGTCACGGCGACCATCGACCAGATCAATATGGGTACGGCCGGCTTCCTGAAGCAGGCACCTGGCGCAACCACGAAGTTCACGCCGCTCTTCTGGTCCTCCAAGGACGCCGAAGCCTATGATGTCGACTACGTGAAGGCGGGTCATACGCCGGACGAGTTGCTGAACGGCTTCAAGGCGACGGGTGAGCGCTATGTCATCGCCGCGCGCGTTTCGGGGCCGCTGAAAAGCGCCTTCGCCGCCGCGCCGCCGCCCTCGGCGGAAGACGAGACCAAGCGTTCGGACGCGATGGAAAAGCCGCTTGAATATGTGGGGCAGACCAAGGCCGACGCGAACATCATTGTCGTTGCCGACAGCGATCTCCTCGACGATCGCTTCTGGGTGCAGAGCTCGGGCTATGGCAATGACCGCACGGTCGAACCCATCGCGGACAATGCAAAGTTCATTCTCTCGGCCATCGACAATCTGATGGGCTCCGACGATCTGATCTCGCTGCGCGCGCGCGAACGCGTCGATCGGCCCTTCGTGGTGGTCGATAATCTGCGCCGCGAGGCTGAGCGCAAGTTCCTCACCGAGCAGGAGAGGCTGAAGGCGAAGATCACGGAGACGGAGCAGCGTCTCGTTGCGCTTCAGACGAGTGGCGCAGCCGAAACGCAAAGCGGGCAGACGGCCGATCCGCACGAGCAGGAAGAAGTTGCGAAGTTCCGCGCCGAACTCCTGCAGAGCCGTAAGGCCTTGCGCGATGTGCAGCGCAATCTGCGGCGCGACATCGACCGGCTCGCGACCGAAATCCGCTTTGCCAATGTGGCGCTGATGCCGATCCTTGTCGCCATCATCGCGCTTGCCATCGCGATCCTCCGTCATCGCCGCCGCAGGGCGCGCGCGATCAAGGGGGCATGAGATGAACCTCGCAACATTCAAGACCAACAAGCCGCTTCGCAACCTCTCGATCCTCGCGCTCGCAACGGCGGTCGCCGTCGTCGCGGCAACCGTCGCGGTGGTGACGCAGGAGCGCGGCGTCCGCATCAAGTTCAAGCCGGAGCCGCTTTACCAGGGCCTCGAGACGAAGCTCGATCAGGTCGGCAAGATCTCCTACACGCTTGGCCGCGGATTGCGTGGCGTCGAGAAGATCACGCTCAATCGCGGAGCGGACGGGCGTTGGACGGTGGCCGAGCGCCAGAATTATCCGGCGAAGCAGGATCTGGTGCAGAAGGCGCTGATCGGCATTTCGGAGCTGATGCTTTATGAGCCGCGCACGGCGCGTCCCGAATGGCATCGCAATCTCGGTCTTCTTTCGCCGGATGATCTTGGCTCTGCGACGCGCGTCGAACTCTTCGACAAGACGGGCAAGCGCATGGTTGCCTTCCTCGCCGGCAAGGTGCCGGACCAGACCGGCGATGCACGTGGACAGGGCATGATCTATCTCCGCCGCGACGGCGAGAACCAGAGCTGGCTCGCGCGCGGTCGCTTCCCGCTCTTCCAGTCGGCGCAGGATTGGCTCGATACGAGCTTCATCGACATCAAGCGCGACGAAATCAAGCGCGTTACCCTGTGGGCGGGCACGGATCATCCGGTCGTGATGAGCCGCCCCTCGAAGGACGCAGAGGATTTTGCGCTGGAGAATATTCCAGCCGGCCGCGTCACGCGCGGCGCGCCGATCGTCAATGGAACGGCGACGAGCGTTGTCGATCTGATGTTCGACGACGCAGCGTCGGTCGCGTCGCTTGAGTTCCCTGCGACTTCGCCACAGACCGTGATCGAAACCTTCGACGGATTGCGCGTCTCGATGACCATGACCGGTGGCGGCGGTGCGCTGTGGGCGAAGGTTGCTGCTACGGCCGATCCGGCGATTGCCGCCCCCGGTACAGATATGAAGCCGGTCGAGGCACGCGCGAAAATGCTCAACGAGCGACTCGGTCCCTGGACCTACAAGTTGCCTCAGCAGGCGGGCAATCAGCTCACGCAGTCCATGGATCTGCTGACGCATGATGCGGGCGGCCAGCAATAAGTTCCTAAAGAAATGAAAGAGAAGGGGCGCCGGTCTGGGCGCCCCTTTTTTATTTCGGCGCCTGCCGGTGAATTGCGGCGGCGCCGTTTCATCGGCCAAACAAAAAGGGCGCTCCCGTGGGAGCGCCCTTTCCGCATTCAGTCGTGTGCGCGTTACGCCGCGAGGTGGCGAAGCACGTATTGCAGGATGCCGCCATTGGCGTAGTAGTCGAGCTCGTCCTGCGTGTCGATGCGGCAGAGAAGGTCGATCACCTTCTTCGTGCCATCGGCATAGGTGATGACGGCCTTGACCTTCGCGCGGGGCTTCACGCCCTTCAGGCCTTCGATCGTCACCGTTTCCGAACCGTCGAGGCCGAGCGACTGCCAGCTATCGTCTCCGATGAACTGCAGCGGCGCGACGCCCATGCCCACGAGGTTCGAGCGGTGGATACGCTCGAAGCTCTGCGCGACGACAGCCTTGACGCCGAGCAGCATGGTGCCCTTCGCCGCCCAGTCGCGCGACGAGCCGGTGCCGTATTCCTTGCCGGCGAAGATCACCAGCGGCGTGCCGCGGTGCTTGTACTCCATCGCCGCGTCGTAGATCGGCATATGGGTGCCTTCCGGCTCAAGCTTCGTCAA
>JAJXZC010000243.1 GCA_021780275.1 Pseudomonadota bacterium | reverse complement strand
TGTCGATACGCTGTGTCACGATCTCACGGTCGAGGCGATCGCCGCGCCGGGCGGGCGCGTAGCCGCCGAAGCCGTGCGCAGGATGTTTCCGGTCGCCGCGAACCGCCCCTATTATCATTCGTATTCTCCGCAAACCGATCCCGGTGCGCGTCAGGCTGCGGTTGACAATTTACGAAAATGACGCCGACGGCTTTCGCGTCGCTATCTTGGATCACGACAAAGACCATAACTGGACGACAGGCCCTCATATTCTTGAGACCCTGTTCGCGGAAGCGATCCTCGATGCGTCCTGGCTCGACGGTCTCGCGCTCGATATTCAATTCAGGCTGTTCTGGGTCAAGCTCTCGCGTCTGCTGACGACCGGCGAAACGACGCCCGACATGCCGGCCCTCATGGCCCATTATCGCGCTCGTGAGGATAAGCCGGGTTACGCGCAATTCAAATGGGCGTTGCTGCGTGTCGATATACTGGCGGGCGATCTTGTCGCCGCGAGGCGCAAAATCCTCGCGATGCCGGAGGAAGCCCCGGAAACCAGGCCCTCCACCCACCATCTTCTGCTGGCGTCGGTGACGTTCCTGGAAGGCGACAACCCCGAGGCGCTGGCGGAATATCGGCTGGCTCTCAAACTCTACAAAAAGGAAATCGGCAAGCGCAAGGCGGCTTTCGACGGCTTCAATGGACTGTTTTTCCTGCTGGCGCTGATCCGCGCCGACGATTCCTCGCTTCACCACGAAATACAGGCCAATCTGGATGCGATCGATTACGAAAGCAGTCCCTTCATCGTCGGTTTCCAGGCCATTCAGGCCCTGCTTTTTCTGTTGCGTGGAACGCAGGCGAAGGCGCGGACCCTGCTGAATGAGCTGCGAGAAATCCCAGTCCGCGAGCCGGTGTCGGCGGCCTGCCTTTCGCTGATCGAGTTCCTGATCGACCCCCAGGCGGCCAGGGCGCAGATCGAGGACACGCGGTCGCGCTTTGCGGCGCTTGCGCCCATCATGCCGCTGGTCGCACGGATTCATGCGGAGATCCTCGCGAGGATCTCGGACCGGCCCGCGCCCTACGAGGCGTTCTTGCGCGACCGCAGTCCGTCGATCGCGTTCGCCGAACTCGTCAAATTGCAACAGCCGTGGGAGCGGGGTTTTGAGAGCCTCGCCAATTTCCTCGGCGCCGGCGCTCCGGGTCCGGTCAAGGCGCCCGCCGCGCCGAAATCGCGGCGGCTGGTCTGGTTCGTGGATCCAGAAGCAAAACGGATCGAAGCTGTGGAGCAATCGGTCAAGGGCGCGAACGGCTGGACCTCCGGCCGCAACGTCGCGATGAAGCGTTTGCACGAACAGGATCCGCGGCTCGACTATCTGAGCGACCAGGATCGCCGCGCGCTGCGGACCATCCGCAAGTTTTCCGTCGGCTACTACGGCTAGGAAAATTATGACTTCGACGCCTACGCTACGCTGCTGGCGCTGGTTGATCACCCCCTCGTTTTCGACCTGCGACGTCGCGATCGGCGTCTGGAACTCGTTTCGTATCCGGTCGAACTGGTCGTGAGCGAACATGCCGGCGGCTATCGTTTCGCCCTTTCTCACCGTGCGGCCGAGCCGACGGTCTTTCTGGAGGCCGAAACGCTGACACGATGGCGTGTCGTGGATTTCGCCGCTCGGCTGCTCACGATCCAGGAGATTCTGGGCGATGACGGCCTTGTCGTGCCGCGCGAGGGACGCGAGCGCGTGATGGCGCTCGTCAAGGTTCAGCATCCGAGCTTGCCCATCCGCGCCGACATCGCCGACGCGGATCTGCCGGCGATATCGGGAAGCCCAGAACCCGTGTTGCAGATCCTGCCCGTTGAGGAAGGGCTGAAGGTGGCGATGGTCACGCGCCCCTTCGGTCCCGCAGGGCCGTTCTATCACGTCGGACTTGGCGGCAAATCCGTTCTGGCGACGATCGACGGCGTCGCTCAGCGCGCTCATCGCGATCTCGACGCCGAACGCGCTCTGGCGGACGCATTGACGGGCGAATTGACGCGGCTCGACGGGCGAGGCTCCAGCCCCCACGAATGGAGGATCGAGGATACGAGCTCGGCCCTGGAGTTCTTGCTGCAAGTGCGCCAGCGCGAGCCGGCGGTCGCGGTGGAATGGCCGGAAGGCGGGCGTCTGAACGTCCGCGCCGAAGTTTCCGCCGCCAATCTCTCCCTTCGGATCGCTCGCGCCCGCGACTGGTTCCAGATCGACGGCGAGGTGGATATCGATGGAGAGCTCGTCCTCGACATGAAAGATTTGCTGTCGCGGCTGGATCGCGTGCAAGGCCGGTTCGTGCCGCTCGCCGACGGCGGCTTCGTGGCGCTGACCGAGCAATTTCGCAAACAATTGGAGCGTTTGAACGCGATTTCGGAGGATCATGGCACGGGACGGCGTCTGCCGGTCCTCGCCAGCGTCGCCGCGCGCGACCTCGCGGAGGACGCCGGTAAACTCAAGACCGACAAGGAATGGAAGGGCTTCGTCGAACGCCTGAGCGCCGCCGGACGGATCGAGCCCAAAGTCCCCTCGACGCTGCAGGCGGAATTGCGCGATTATCAGATCGAGGGCTTTCGCTGGATGTCGCGTCTGGCGTTCTGGCGCGCGGGTGCGTGTCTGGCCGATGACATGGGACTGGGCAAGACGATTCAAGCCATCGCGGTCCTGCTCGATCAGGCGCCGCACGGCCCGTGCCTTGTTATCGCGCCCACTTCGGTTTGTCATAACTGGGAAAACGAGTTGAGCCGCTTCGCTCCCAGCCTCGGTGTTCGGCGGCTTGGCGCGGCGGCCGGCAGGGCGGAGAGTCTGGCGGACCTGAAAGCGATGGATGTGCTGGTGTTAAGCTACGGCCTGCTGCATCAGGAGGCTGATCGGTTGGCGGAAATCGAGTGGCGCATGGTCGTCTTCGACGAAGCGCAGGCGATCAAGAACGCAGAGACTCGGCGCGCTCAAGCAGGGCAACGATTGAAGGCGCATTTTCGGGTCGCGCTGACGGGAACGCCGATCGAGAATTATCTCGACGAATTGTGGAGCCTGTTCGCCATCGTCAATCCGGGCCTGCTGGGCGCGCGCGAGAGTTTCG
>JAJXZC010000439.1 GCA_021780275.1 Pseudomonadota bacterium | reverse complement strand
CTTCGGTCGGCTTGAAGACGCGCGAATAGTGCTTCATGTAGCAATTGTTCACTTCGACGTCTGCCTGAACGAAGAAGCGGAAAATCTGCGTCAGAAGATTGCGCTCGCCATCGGTGAGCTTCTTCGCCCAGTCCTTCACATCGTCCGCCAGCGGAACTTCCTCCGGCAGCCAATGGATGCGCTGCTGCGTCAGCCATGCCTCATAGGCCCAGGGATAGCGGAAGGGCTTGTAGACATGACGTTCTTCGAGCAGCGACATGGGCCTGTTCCCTATTCACTCAGTTCGTCATGCCCGGACCCGATCCGGGCATCCAGAGCAGGGGCTCCACGCCTCGGGCTCTGGATTGCCGGGTCGAGCCCGGCAATGACGTAATAATTCAATGAAACGCTTTTGTACCCGACGCAAACGCCCTCTGCTTCACTGGCAGGCGAGGCACTCGTCGTATTCGACAGTTTCGCGGCGAGCTTCCGTCGCGACCTGATCGAGGGTCTTCACGTCGAGCTTCTTCGCCGCGACGAGGCTCACGACTTCGGCCTTTTCGGCGCGCTGGATCGAGAGCGAGCGGCAGTAATAGAGGCTCTTCACGCCCTTCTTCCAGGCCTGAAGGTGAAGCTGGTGCAGGTCGCGCTTGTGAACGTCAGCCGCGAGGAAGAGGTTCACCGACTGCGCCTGATCGATGAAGGCCGCGCGGTCGCCCGCATGCTCGATCACCCAGCGCTGGTCGAGTTCGAAGGCGGTCTTGAAGACGTCCTTCTCTTCGTCCGACAGGAAGTCGAGATGCTGCACGGAGCCGCCATTGGTGACGATGGAGGACCATACGTCGTCCGTGTTCTGCCCCTTCTCTTCGAGCAGCTTCGTCAGGTGACGGTTGCGGACATTGAAGGAGCCCGAAAGCGTCTTGTGCGTGAAGCTGTTGGCCGCGATCGGCTCGATGCCCGGCGAAGTGCCGCCGGTGATGATCGAGATCGAGGCGGTCGGCGCAATGGCCGTCTTGTTCGAGAAGCGCTCGTTGAAGCCGTAATCCGCCGCATCCGGGCAGGCGCCGCGTTCTTCGGCGAGCTTCTTCGAGGCGGCGTCCGCCTGCGTCTTGATGTGCTGGAACATGCGCTTGTTCCAGACCTTCGCCATCACGCCCTCGAAGGGGATCATGTTGGCCTGCAGGAAGGAGTGGAAACCCATGATGCCGAGGCCAACCGAACGCTCGCGCGCAGCGGCATATTTCGCCCGCGCCATTTCGTCCGGCGCGCGGTCGATGAAGTCCTGCAGCACGTTGTCGAGGAAACGCATCGCGTCCTCGATGAAGCTCGGATGATCCTGCCACTCGAAGAAGGTTTCGAAGTTGAGCGAGGAGAGGCAGCAGACGGCCGTGCGCTGATTGCCGAGATGGTCGATGCCGGTGGGCAGCGTGATTTCGGCGCAGAGGTTCGAGGTCTTGACCTCAAGGCCGGCGAGCTTGTGATGCTCCGGCCGCGCATTGTTCACGGTGTCCTTGAAGACGATGTAGGGCTCACCCGTCTCGATGCGCGAGGTGAGCATGCGGATCCAGAGCGAACGCGCGGAAACGGTCTTCTGCACCGAACGGTCCTTCGGGCTCTTCAGTTCCCAGTCGCCATCGGCCTCGACCGCGCGCATGAAGGCGTCGGAGACGAGGATGCCGTGATGCAGGTTGAGCGCCTTGCGGTTCGGATCGCCACCCGTGGGGCGGCGGAGTTCCATGAACTCTTCCACTTCCGGGTGATCGACCGGCAGATAGACGGCGGCCGAACCGCGGCGGAGCGAGCCCTGGGAAATCGCCAGCGTCAGCGAATCCATAACGCGGATGAAGGGGATGATGCCGGAGGTCTTGCCGTTGCCATGCACCGTCTCGCCGATGGAGCGCAGATTGCCCCAATAGGAGCCGATGCCGCCGCCCTTGGCCGCCAGCCAGACATTCTCGTTCCAGAGGCCGACAATGCCTTCGAGGCTGTCGGAGGCTTCGTTGAGGAAGCAGGAGATGGGCAATCCGCGCTGCGTGCCGCCATTGGAGAGGACGGGCGTCGCGGGCATGAACCAGAGCTTGGAGATGTAGTCGTAGAGGCGCTGCGCATGGGCCTCATCGTCGGCGTAATAGGACGCGACGCGGGCGAAGAGGTCCTGAAAGGATTCGCCGGGCATGAGATATCGGTCGCGGAGCGTCGCCTTGCCGAATTCGGTCAACAGCGCGTCGCGGCCATGATCGAGCTTCACGCGGTAGCCATGCGCGTGCTGCACGGCCTGATCCATCTCGCCGAAGGGCATTTCGGGCTGGAGAAGATCGGCGCGCGGACGCCGCGCCTCGCCACGCTTCGGCGCAAGTTCGCCCGTGATGAGGCCAGAAAGCGCCGCCTCGATCTCGTTCGTATCGACAGCCTTCGACGTATCGTTCAGCATTGGATTCCCCTTAGGCCCCATTTCACGCCACCTCCGCCGCCACGGAAAAGCGCGACACATCCCGCCGGCGAAGACATAAATCTTCGCCGTTCATCTGCCCGAACCGTGGGCAGAACCCAGATTTCGATGATTGCGCCGGCTTCTGCTTTATCTAGTGCTTCGCCGAAGCGCGACGCGTCCAGATATAGTAGCTCAGCTTTGATTCTCGTCAACGACTTGTGTCAGCCGGACGACAAAAAAGTAGTTAACATCTTACAGACGGACGTAGGGTCCGGGCGAAAAGTTAAGGCTTATCAAGAGTTTGATTCCGGTTGACGGGGCGCGGCCCAAGGGGCCGAATGCCCGGACGGGTTCCGGACCAATTTGCCGGTAGCGAAAACGCAGGATTCTACATGTTCGACACTGCCGCACGACGGACGCTTTACCCCGAAATCGAGCCGTACAAGACGGGCTACCTTAAGGTTTCGGATCTCCACACGATCTACTTCGAAGAGTGCGGCAACCCGGAAGGCAAGCCCGTCATCATCGTTCATGGCGGACCCGGCGGCGGCTCGAACCCGACCATGCGGCGGACCCACGACCCCAAGGCCTATCGAATCGTCCTCTTCGACCAGCGCGGCAGCGGCAAGTCGACGCCGCATGCGGAGCTGCGCGAGAACACCACCTGGGATCTC
>JAJXZC010000192.1 GCA_021780275.1 Pseudomonadota bacterium | reverse complement strand
CCTGCTCGGGTCCTGACGCAGCCGAAAGCGCGAGGTGACCGCGGGCGACGACCAGTCGACGCCGGTGGGGTCCACTTCCCGCTCGGCGCCGTCCGACCATTTCAGCACGCGAATGCCCATGCGTTCGAGAAAGCGCGGATCGGCCTTGATCTTCGGCAGCAGGTCCTTCACCGCAATCGACTGCGGAACATTCCAATAGGGATTGAGCGTGACGGACTCGATGCGGCTGGAATATTCCGGTGTCTGACGATCTTCCTTGCCGACGATCACGCGCTTGCGCAGCACGACCCGGCCATTTTCAACCGCCTCGACTTCCTGCCCCGCGATGTTGACGAACACATAGCGCCCCGCCCGCCCCGCGGCGCTTCTTTCGAGGCGCTGAAGATTGACCTCGAGCTGGTGAAGGCGCACGCCAACAGGCACGTTCAATGCCGAGATCGTCGCGTGGTCGGCCAGTCCGCTGGGCCGCAATCCATTCCTCAGCTGAAAGTGGCGCAACCCGTCGGTGAGATCCTTGTCGAACAGGCTCTGGTCGCCGCCACCCGCCCGCATGTCAGCGGTAGAAATCAGGCGCTTGCGGATGAGACCTACCCGGCCATCGCGAATGCCCTCTTCGAGCTCCTCGCCATCGGGAATCCGCCCCCAGCCACCCTGCTTGGCAATCTGACGGTAGGAGGCAATGGCGCGCCGGATCGGCTCGAAACCTTTATCGCCAAGGGTCGGCAGATCGGATTGTGTCTCGGCCGCCGCCGCATCCGCCGTGGCAGGCGGAGCCCAGGGGTCGATCCACTGCGGCTCGCTCGCGCCAGACGCGAGGGCGGGGGTTCCGACGCAGGTAAAAATCACCAGCAGCGCCAGAATGCCAAAACCTCCGAGCTGTCTGAACAACTTCTCCGCCTCTTTGAAACTTGGGGGTGTCCTAGGAGAACGACACGACCACTGAACTATTCGGAGTCCGATGACCACTCGATCCATAAAGGTCGAAAGCCTCAGTCAGCAGACAATGAAGCTGAGCGGTGTCGCGATCGCCGGGACCAAACCGAAACGGCCGATCGGCGATACGGATAGCCCATGTGACAACCGCAGCATCTTTGGATTTTGCATTACCCGCATCGAGCAACTGAATATCGCTACGGCCAGAGAAATCCTTCTTATCAAACTGGCTGATCAAACGAAAATGTCGTGTACCATCGCTTCCTCCCCCAAGACTCACTAATTCGATATGACGATCGGGGTCGGAAACTGTCCAACGCAAAGCGTTCAATTGCGTCAGCTCAAAAGTCATTTTCTGTCCCACAAGGAAATTTTGCCGGTCATTCAGATTACTGTTGGCATTGAGCCGGAGTCACCTCGTCAGTAAGAGCGATCGATGAGGGGGATGTCGCTCCCCGGCGCCCCTCCGATTAATCATTTCCACCCGCGGAGTACTGCTTTGGGACAATTCGAGCCCCAAAATGACCGCAGCGCGCCTTTATGAGAGGCGCGCTGCAAGAGCCGTGCTGAACCTGCCGGTCTTCAGAGGCGGTAGCGAATCTGGTCCGTCCAGAAGCGTTCGAGCTTGTGGAGCGTCGAATTGATGAGCTTCAGCTCCGCGATGCTGATGTCGCCCACTTCGGCGACCGAGCGGCAATGCTTGTTGTAGAGCTCGTCGATGGACTTGCAGATGGCCCGGCCCTTGTCCGTCAGGCGGACGCGCACCGAGCGGCGGTCCAGCCGCGAGCGCTGATGGCTGATGTAGCCGGCCTCGACAAGCTTCTTAAGATTGTAGGACACGTTGGAGCCGAGATAATGACCGCGCGTGCGCAGTTCGCCCGCCGTCATTTCCGCGTCACCGATGTTGAAGAGCAGCAGCGCCTGGACGCTGTTGATCTCCGAGCATCCGATCCGATCCAGTTCATCCTTGATCACATCGAGAAGGCGGCGATGCAGACGCTCGACATAGGTAAGCGCCTCCAGATAGGCGGGTTTGCTCGCCACATTGTCATTGGGCGCGATCGCCATGCTGGCTTGGGTCGTCGTCATAGCCATGGATTTGGCCTCTCAACAGCAGGTAAATTGAAGCAGGAGCCGAAAAATGACCCCGTTAAGGACCAAACATATCCAGCAGCGTCCTAACGACTGGTTTAAACCCTCGCCAAATTGGCCGAAAACTTCTCCCATATAGACCCTAGTGCCTATATGTGCTCTTGAGCCGCAACATTGGCCGTCGAGCAGGCTTGTCGAGGCCAAGGTTACGGCGGTATGAGTTTCGCCCATGAAAACATCGCCCCGCTCCACTGCCGCCTATCCCGCCATCCGCATGCGCCGCAACCGCAAGGCGGACTGGTCACGCCGCCTCGTCTCCGAGAACAGCCTCTCGGCGAACGACCTGATCTGGCCGCTCTTCCTCGTCGAAGGCACGTCGAAGCGGGAAGCCATCCCCTCGATGCCCGGCGTCGAGCGGCTCTCGGTCGATGAGTCGGTGCGCGCGGCGGAAGAAGCGGTCTCGCTCGGCATTCCGGTAATCGCCCTTTTCCCGCATACGCCGATGGAAAAGCGCGACCCTATGGGCTCGCTCGCGACCGATCCGGACAATCTCGTCTGCCAGGCGACGCGGGCGATCAAGAAAGCCTTCCCGCAGATCGGCGTGCTCTGCGACGCGGCGCTCGATCCCTTCACCAGCCACGGCCATGACGGGCTCATGGATGGCGACCGCATTCTCAACGACGAGACGGTCGAGGCGCTGATCAGGCAGTCGCTCGTTCAGGTGGAAGCCGGCTGCGACATCATCGCGCCCTCCGACATGATGGACGGGCGCATCGGCGCAATTCGCACCGCGCTCGAAAATGCCGGACATACCGACACGCAGATCATGTCCTATGCGGCGAAATACGCTTCGGCCTTCTACGGCCCCTTCCGCGATGCCATCGGCTCCTCGGGCGCCCTCAAGGGCGACAAGCGCACCTATCAGATGGACCCCGCCAATACTGACGAGGCCCTGCGCGAGGTCGCGCTCGACATCGCCGAGGGCGCGGACATGGTCATGGTGAAGCCGGGCATGCCCTATCTCGACGTGCTCCACCGCGTGAAGCAGGAGTTCGGCCTGCCGACC
>JAJXZC010000224.1 GCA_021780275.1 Pseudomonadota bacterium | reverse complement strand
TTGATACCGCCGCGCTGGCCGCCTACTGCATCTGTTATGCGCGCGTCGTGAGCATCGAAGAATCGATTACGCTCGGCAAAGAGGCACTTGTCTCAGTGGGCGCGGAAGGCGGCGCATACATCAATCCGCTCGTGAACGTCCAGGCCGGATTTCTCAAGCAGATGAAGTCCTATCTGATCGAATTCGGCCTGACCCCGAGTTCGCGCGCGAAGCTCGCCGTCCCGAAGCCACAGGATAATGAAGACCCGAACTTCGGCGGCGCGAGCCCGCTTCGACAAAAAGGCGGCTGAGCGCGCCGAGGCGTTCTTCGCGCGCTACTGCCAGCAGGTCAAAGGCGAGTGGGCGGGACGGCCGCTCGATCTTGCGCCCTGGCAATCGAAACGAATCATCCGGCCGCTGTTCGGCACGCTGCGCAAGGCCGACAATCTGCGCCAGTTCCGCACGGTCTTTGTCGAGATACCCGTCGGCAACGGCAAATCGACGCTATGCTCGGGGCTGGCGCTCGAGCTGCTCTTCTACGACGACGAACCCGGCGCCGAGGTCTATTCAGCCGCCGCCGACAAGGACCAGGCCCGCATCGTCTTCGAGATCGCCAAGCGGATGGTCGAGGCCGAGCCCGCGCTGTCGAAGCGCGCGCAAATCTTCAAGGATGCGATCGTCGTTCCCGGGACCGGCTCGACCTATAAGGTGCTCAGCGCCGAGGCATATTCGAAACACGGCCTCGACGCCCACGGCGTCATCTTCGACGAGCTTCACGCGCAGCCCAACCGCGAGCTATGGGACGTGCTGGTCGCGCGCACCCGTTCCCGCCGCCAGCCGGTCATCGCCGCCATCACCACGGCGGGCTATGACCGCAATTCCATCTGCTATGAGGTGTACAGCTACGCCAAAAAGGTCGAGCAGGGGATCCTCGACGATCCCACCTTTCTGCCGGTGATCTTCGAGGCTGACGACAAGGACGATTGGAAATCACCGAAGACCTGGCGCAAGGCGAATCCCAACCTTGGCGTGAGCGTCAAGCCCGATTATTTCGAGAACCAGTTCAAGAAGGCGGTCGAGATTCCCGCCTACGAAAACACGTTCCGCCGCTTCCATCTCAACCAGTGGACCGAGCAGGCCACGCGATGGCTGCCGATGGACAAGTGGGATATCGGCGCGTCCGCGCCCTTCGCCCTCGACGATCTCGCCGGGCGCGAATGCTTCGGCGGCCTCGACCTCGCCAGCACGACCGACCTCGCCAGCCTATGCCTCGATTTTCCCGACGCGGCCAGCGGCCGGCATCGCGCCGTCTGGTGGCATTGGGTTCCGCGCGACGGCGCCCTCCGGCGCGAGGACCGCGACCGCGTGCCCTATCTGACTTGGGGACGCCAGGGCTTTATCGAACTCACCGAAGGAAACGTCATCGATTACGAGTTCATCCGCAAGCGCATCAACGCGCTCGCCGACCAGGTCAAAATCAAGGAAATCGCCTATGACCGCTGGAACGCTTCGCAGATCGTGACGCAGCTCGACGGCGACGGCTTCACGATGGTCCCGACCGGGATGGGATTCGCGTCGATGGCCGCACCGTCGAAGGAACTGGAAAAGCTCGTGATGGGCGAGATGCTTGAGCACGCGGGCAACCCGGTCGCCCGATGGTGCGCGTCGAATGTCGCGGTCGAGATGGACGCGGCCGAGAATATCAAGCCGTCGCGCAAGCGTAGCACAGAGAAAATTGACGCCGTAGTGTCCCTCATTCTTGCCCTGTCGCGCGCGATGCTCCAGCGTGAAAAGGCGGGAAGCGTTTACGACACGCGGGGAATTCTCACGCTGGGATAACTCATGCGCCAGACCGGATGAAACTCGACCTGCGGGAACTGATGGTTGACGTGCTTGTCTTCGGCGGCATCGCCCTTGCCGGCTATGCCGCGTGGCGCGGCTACGGCGCCACCGGGCTCGCGCTGCCGGGCGTGATGCTCTATCTCGTCGGTCTCAAGTTCGCCGGATAATGGCGCTTCTGAACATCCTCTCGACGCGCCGGCCTGAGCAGCGCAATCTCGCCGACCCGCAGCCATGGGTGATTCAGCTCATGGGGCGCGGCTCGCAGACGACCTCGGGCGTCTGGGTCAACCCGGACGTGGCGCTGCGCAACGTCGCGGTCTTCGCCTGCGTCCGCATCATCTCGAAAACGATCGCGATGCTGCCGCTGAACGTCTATCGGAAGCTGCCGAAGGGCGGCAAAGAGATCGCCGAGGATTATCCGCTGCAAAGCATCCTTCACAGCGCGCCGAACCAGTCTCAGACAAGCTTCGAATGGCGTCAGATGATGTCCGCGCATGTGCTCCTGCGCGGCAACGCGTACAGCCTGATCGACCGGGCGGACTATGATGGCCGTGTGATGGACCTGAATCCGCTCCATCCGGACCGAGTCAAGCCATATAAGCGCGAAGACGGGTCGATCTGGTACGAATACCGGCCCATTGTCGGGCAGGTCCGGCAGTTCAGCGCCGATGAGATTTTCCATCTCAAGGGCCTGACCGTTGACGGCATCATGGGCCTGTCGCCGATTACACTCGCGCGCGAGGCGGTCGGGCTCGCGATGGCGCAGGAGGAATACTCCGGGCGCTTCTACTCCAACGATGCGACCCCGCCGGTGGTGCTGAAACATCCCGAAGCTCTCGGCCAGGTCGCCCACGCGCGCCTCGTTCAGAGCGTCAAGGAGCATCACACCGGCCTGCCGAATGCGCATCTGCCGTGGGTGCTCGAAGAAGGGATGACGATCGAGAAGATCGGCGTCTCGCCGCGCGACGCGCAATTCCTCGAAGGCCGGCGCTTCAGCGTCACCGAGATCGCGCGCCTGTTCGACGTGCCGCCGCACATGATTGGCGATCTCGACCGCGCGACCTTCAGCAATATCGAGCAGCAATCGATCGAATTCGTCAAATATACTTTGCTGTTTAGTCCTGGAGTTAATTTACCTTTATTATTTTGAAGATTATTCGATTAAAGAAATCGCCCAAATTCTAAGCTGCAAAGAGTCAGCAATAAAAATGCGTTTGCAGAGGGGCCGTCAGCTTTTAAAAATAGAATTGGAAGGAAATGAAAATGAACAGCTT
>JAJXZC010000207.1 GCA_021780275.1 Pseudomonadota bacterium | reverse complement strand
CTTCGGTCACGCTCTCATCCTCCTGCTGCGGTCGGTCGAAGGCTTGCTATTTGGTATTCAAAACTATTAATTCTGCCGAAAATGCATAATGCGGAATAATACACGAAAGCGACTTTCGAACAACCGAACCGTCGGTTTCGCCAAGATCAATCGGGAGCACGTCTCTAATGCAGCACTCTTTTCGGTCTGCACTGGCGAAGCGAGGCGGACCGGACTATGCTTCGTTCGCGATGCTCCGAGATATTTCCGAATTGGTGGCGATCGGCGTCAGGAGGTTGGCGCTCATTTTCGCTGAACGCGGAGAAGCCGCCGCTCGCGGGCGGCTGCCGGAAGCCGTTACGGCCCCGCAGATTATTGCGCTTCCGGCATCCGTAAAATCGCTGGGCTTGGGACTTGCGATCGTTCTGATCGGGACGAATGTGTCCGGCAGCGGTGTTTTGAGCGAGAGCGACATCAAGAAAGTGGAAGACCTCAAGCCGCTTTTTCAGAATTTGATGGGAGATCTTGTTCAAACGTCCAAGCGATCGGATATCGCCAGTGGCGACGCAGAGTGCATCAAGTCGACCGTTCGAGACCTTCTTGAAATATCTCAGGAGATTTCGAGCTATGAATATTTGATCACGATCGAGAAGGACATGACTGATTTTAGCGACAACGACGCGATGCGGGACGTCGTTAGATTTGCTGTCGACAAATCGAACACCATTCTGTCCGACGAACGCAAACGTCTGGTACAATTGGCGGAGCAGTGCACGCGCTTTCCTTTGTCCTCTGGCAAGACGCAACAGGCCCTGCAATTCATCGACACCACGAGCGGCATTTTGAGGGCAATTCAAGCGCGTCTCTGACGACAAGCAGGCCGCCGAACGGGAATTGTGCTTTCATCGAACCATGGCAAGCCCGGCAGTTCGTTCGCGCGCATGACGGTAAAGGGGGAGACGCTCAAACGGCAAGCTCGGGACCGAGGCCTCGCTCCACCGAATGGAAAACGTGCGATCCAAAGTTGGCGATCCTCATGTCGCCTCATTTGCCGGGCGGTGGGGGAGGAGAGTCGGTGTGCTGCTGCGTGTAAGTGAACTCAATCCTTGTGAATGACAACGAAACTCCACCGGACACGAGATCAAGTTGGTCCGCGGTCAACTCGCCAAGTTTCGCATTCTCGACGTTTCGGACATTGCGTTGCTCCATCAGCCTTTACGACGGCTCGGTTGCCGTCGATAAAATCTAAATGCAGAGCCCTGTTCCAATATGTGATGGAGATCACTGATCGATCGAGGGTCTACGGACCCAATCCGGCCGACACGTATGCCTTCGGCGCCGTACATGAGTCTGGCATCTTTCGAAGGTCCGGCGATGGGAAGCTATTCGCTCGAGATCGTTTCGTTCTTCGGCGCGGATGACCTTTCGATCATGCTGAGCGCGGCCGCCGCCGCCCTGACGTGATCGACGCAGCACCGCTCGGCGAGGTCGGGGTCGCCATTCCGGATCGCGCGCCAGATCGCGGTGACCTCGCGCAGGCTCTTGTTGATTCGTTTCGGCTGCGACATCGACGTAATTCGCAGGAGCGTGATCCGGTCGTGCAGCGGCCGAAGCATTCGCTCGACGAAGGAATTTCGACAGCCGCCGATCAGCGCCGCGTAAAACTCAGTCTTGGCTTCAAGGGCGGCTGGCAAGTCGCCTTCGGCGAGCGCAGCGTTCAACTTGGCGAGTGCGTCACCGATCCGGCGCATGACGGCTGGGTCACGCAGACGGGCGCACTCGCGGGCGGCGAATCCTTCGAGCAAGGCGCGCGCCGCATAGAGCTGCTTTGCCTCGTCAAGGCTGATGGTGCTGACGACCGGACCGCGATGGGGGACCGTCGTAACCAGACCATCAGCTTCCAGTAGACGGAGCGCCTCGCGAATCGACGGCCGGCTGACGCCCGTCATCTCGCAAAGCTCACGTTCGACCAGGCGCTGGCCCGGTTTCAAGGTCCCGGACATGATCGCTTCGCGCAGCTTTTGCGCGACCCGCGAACGAACGGTTGGAACGTCTTCGATCCGAAGCGTGGATTGCAGTTCAGCGCGCTGGTCCATGGTATATCGCCTCCATCTTCCGCGACGATGAGGATGCCGATCGGCTTGAGGGTGTCCGGAACAATCTCCGGCAGGAGATCCACAGCCTTGACGTCAGTAGCCCGGCGTCCACGTTCGAGCCGCGCGCTGACGGCGCGGCCGATGCCGCCGGTCTCACGGGTCAGCGCGGCATTTCGGCTCGATGCGTCAGCCATTGAAGCCATCCGTTGCGGATCGTTGGTTTGCGCTCACGCGATGGACCAGCCTCCGTCGATCGGGAGGGTCGCGCCTGAAATGTCCTGCGCAGCCGGGCCGCACAGGAAGACTGCCATCGCCCCGACAGCTTCCATGGCGACAAACCGTCCGGTCGGCTGGCGTGTCGCCAGGTAGTCGCGCGTCGCTTCATCGACGCTGCGGCCTTCGGCGGCCGCGATCGATGCAATCTTTTCCTGAATGGCCGGCGTCGGCAGCGTGCCCGGGCAGAGCGCGTTGCAGGTAATTCCGCTGGCGCTGGTTTCGATCGCGACCGCCCGCGTCATGCCGAGCAGACCGGTCTTCGTCGTCACGTAATCGATGCGTTCCGGGACGGCGCGGGTCGCATAAATCGAGGCTATGTTGATGATGCGGCCCCATCCGCGTTTCTTCATAGCAGGCAAGGCAAGGCGGATCAGGTGAAACGGCGCCGACAGATTGACGGCCAGCGCTTCTTCCCATCGTTCCGGCGCAAAGGTCTCGACCGGCGCAAAATGCCGGACCACCGCGTTATTCACCAGGATATCGATCGCCCCAACACTGCCGAGCAGGTCAGCCATCATGGCTTCGATGGGCGCGCGCTGCGAGAGGTCCGCCGCAACGCTCACGGTATCAACCTGGAAGCGGGCGCGAAGGCGATCCCTCGTCTCTCTCGGCTCGACCAAGTCGTGCAGGACAATATTGACGCCCGCGCCGGCCAGGCTTTCGGCGATCGCCTGTCCGAGGCCTGCGGTCGCCCCGGTGACAAGAGCCCATTTGCCCTTCAACATCGGATCGACCTTCCCGCGCT
>JAJXZC010000813.1 GCA_021780275.1 Pseudomonadota bacterium | reverse complement strand
GCCGCTCGCGAGAGCGAAATCGCCAGCTTCCGCAAGGAACTTTCGCGCAATCCGGACTTGATCTGAGTCTACAGCGTGTACCTTGTGCCCTTGCCGCGGCCGTGGCGTTGCGCGTGGCCGCGCGCGACCAGCAGGCGCAGGTTTTGTTTGATCGTGCTGCGCGGAGTCTTGCGCAGGTCGTGCGTACCGCAAAGACCGCCGATGGTCAGGCGTTTTTCGCGCCACAGCACGCGATGGATTTTCGCGGCGACGGGGGGAACGGTCGGATCTTCCAGCGCCTCGTCCTCGTAAACACAATCGCAGGTTGAATTTCCGGAATTCTCGTTTTTCATGTCCGTATTTGTCCGCATTCCGTCCGCATCTGCCCGCAAGCGACCCGCATTTGTCCGCATCCGGTCTGCATTTGTCCGTATTTTTTCGTGGCGCGGGAAATGGATTTAACGCAGATGTAACAGGATGAAACGGCGCACGAAGGCGGGCGCGGGGCGCAAGAGGGGCGGAACGCAAAACTGCTCCTTTCGTTTGCGTGAAAATAAAAAAGGACCCGTCGGCTTAGAGCCAGACCAGGTCCTTCAACTGTGGCACAGGGATGGGATTTCTCCCACCGCATGAGCTCTTTTATTCAATCACAAATTGTATATAAAGTCAAGCGCTCCTGCGCGGAAATTCTATTGACAGAATATTTTAGGCTATGTAAAAGCAATATGAAGAATATCTCGGGGTCAGCATGAACAGGTCCTGAGCCTGGGTTTTAAGCTGGCTATAATGCGCTTTTTCCGGATATGGCGGATGTGTCTGTCCGCAATCCACGCTGTCTATCGATGGCGGAGGCGTTTCATTATGATCAATCAATGGTTTATGGCGGCGGGTGGCGGCCTGAAAGTATAAAAATCAGTTGATTTCTCAATGATTTATGATAAAAAGAGGGGCTTTTTAATGTCATCCACCCGAGCGGAGAACGGATATGCACGCCTATCGCACCCATAAATGCAACGACCTGCGCGCCAGCGACGCGGGCCAGACGGTGAAAATCGCCGGCTGGATTCACAGGAAGCGCGACCACGGCGGCCTTTTGTTCATCGACCTGCGCGATCATTACGGCCTGACGCAGGTGGTCATCAACACCGACAACCCGCTGTTCGAGGCGGTGGAGAAGCTGAAGCTCGAAAACGTGATCTCCGTGACGGGCGAGGTGGTCGAACGCACCGCCGAAACCAAAAATTCCAAACTCCCCACCGGCGAGATCGAAGTGAAGCTCAAGGCCTTCGACCTTTTGTCCGCGCCGGTGACGGACATGTTGCCGCTACAGGTCAACTCCGACGAGCCTTACGGCGAGGACGTGCGCCTGAAATACCGCTTCCTCGATTTGCGCCGCGAGGTCCTGCACCGCAACATCGTTTTGCGCTGCGACGTGGTTTCGTCGCTCCGCCGCCGCATGAACGAGCAGGGCTTCCGCGAGTTCCAGACGCCGATTTTGACGGCCTCAAGCCCGGAAGGCGCGCGCGACTTCCTCGTGCCTTCGCGCCTGCATCCCGGCACGTTCTACGCTTTGCCGCAGGCGCCGCAGCAGTTCAAGCAATTACTGATGATGTCGGGCTTCGACCGCTACTTCCAGATCGCGCCGTGCTTCCGCGACGAGGACGCGCGCGCCGACCGCACCGCCGGGGAATTCTACCAGCTCGACGTCGAGATGTCGTTCGTCACGCAGGACGACGTCTTCGCCGCGATGGAACCCGTCATCTACGGCATGTTCGAGGAGTTTTCGGCTTTCAACGGCAAGAAATTCAGCGTCACGCCGCCGCCGTTCGTGCGCATTCCGTACGACGAATCCATGCTCAAATACGGCAACGACAAGCCCGACCTGCGCAACCCGCTGGTCATCACCGACGTGACGGAAGTTTTCGCCCGCGATGACGTCCAGTTCAAGGCCTTCAAGGGCGTGCTGGAAAAAGGCGGCGTCGTCCGCGCCATCCGCGCGCCCGCGGTGTTCGACAAGCCGCGCAGCTTCTTCGACAAGCTCAACAGCTGGGCGCAGGGCGAGGGCGCGCCGGGGCTGGGCTATATCGTTTTTGAAAGCGAAGGTGGAAAAGGGCCTATTGCGAAATTTGTTCCCGATGCCGCGCAGGCGGAACTGCGCCGCCTCTGCGGCGTCGAAACCGGAGACGCGGTGTTCTTCGTCTGCGACATGGCGGACAAGGCGGCGAAGATGGCCGGTCTCGCCCGCACCAAAATCGCCGAGGACATGGACATCATCGAAAAAGACACCTTCAAGTTCTGCTGGATCGTCGACTTCCCGATGTACGAGATCAGCGAGCGCACCGGCAAGGTCGATTTCTCGCACAACCCGTTCTCCATGCCGCAGGGCGGCCTCAAGGCACTGAACGGCGACGACCCGCTGAAAATAAAAGCCTTCCAGTATGATTGCGTCCTGAACGGCGTCGAGCTGGCCTCGGGCGGCATCCGCAACCACGTGCCAGAGATCATGGAGCGCGCCTTCGGCATCGCCGGCTATCCGGCGGAAGCGGTGCGCGCAAAGTTCGGCGGCATGTACAGCGCCTTCAAGTTCGGCGCCCCGCCGCACGGCGGCTGCGCCTTCGGCATCGACCGCATGGTGATGTTCCTCGCCGACCAGAAGAACGTGCGCGAGGTCATCGCCTTCCCGATGAACCAGCAGGCCGAGGATTTGCTGATGGGCGCGCCGTCGCCCGCCGAGCCCGCGCAGCTCAAAGAAGTGCACATCAAGCTCGACCTGCCGAAAGCGGCGGTGAAGGCGGCGGGTTAAATCCCCCAGCGGGTAGCCGCCGGTTGCGGGCGCATGCCGTGCTTTTGCGCGGAAAGGTTGCTGATAACGTCATTCAGCTTGATGTTCGGGTCGGTAAGCGCCTGTTTTGTGAAATTGCAGAGAATGATCGTGTAATCTCCGGCTGTGCCAAGATAACCCGCGCCGCCCGCCGCGCGGTACTGCAATGTCGGCGGCGCATTTTCCGTGACGAAGGACTGCTGCGCGGCCGACAGGGGCGGCCGGCGGGCTTGAACGCCGGCATGGACGGGCCCGATCTGGCACTTGCCCTGCGCCGGGAGCTGGCCGAGCTGGAGGC
>JAJXZC010000377.1 GCA_021780275.1 Pseudomonadota bacterium | reverse complement strand
CGCGCGTGTTCGCGGCGAGTTCCCTTGGGTCCTGCCAGACCGTGATCGCGTGCATGTCGACCACGCAATAGACGCATTCATGCGTGTCCTGGAGCCCGACGAAATTGCGGATCGCGCCCAGGTAATTGCCCAGATGCAGGTTGCCCGTCGGCTGCACACCCGAAAAAACGCGGTTGGTCGGCTTTTCCATTCAAATCGTCCGTCACGCGAGGCCCGACAGTGGGCCGTTCCGGCGAGGTTTATGCTGCGTAGGGCACCCGCTTGGCAATGGCGGCCGCGGCTTTTCCGAGGGGATCGCGCAAATCGGTGTTCATTTTTGAGAATTATTCTAAACTGTATTGACCCTGGCCACCTCCGAACCTAAATTAGAAGTATTCTAACTTAGGAGGACGCCATGAGCGACCAAACCGGTAAGCCCGCCCGCCTGACCACCGCGGCCGGCATCCCCGTTCCCGACAACCAGAATGCGCTGACCGCCGGCCCGCGGGGGCCGCTGCTGGTCCAGGACTGGCAGCTCTTCGAGAAGCACGCGCATTTCAACCGCGAGCGCATCCCCGAGCGCGTCGTCCATGCCAAGGGCTCGGCGGCCTTCGGCGTCTTCCGCGTCAACAACGACATCACGAAATACACAAAGGCGAAGCTCTTCGAGCACAACGGCAAGGAGACGCCGGTCTTCCTGCGCTTCTCCACCGTCGCGGGCGAACGCGGCGCGGCGGATGCCGAGCGCGACGTGCGCGGCTTCGCGTTGAAGTTCTATACGGAAGAGGGCAACTGGGATCTCGTCGGCAACAACACGCCGGTCTTCTTCGTGCGCGACCCCTACAAGTTCTCGGATTTCATCCACACACAGAAGCGCGACCCGCGTACCAACATGCGCAACCCGACCGCGATGTGGGATTTCTGGTCGCTCTCGCCGGAAAGCCTGCACCAGGTCACGATTCTCTTCTCGGATCGCGGCATCCCGAAAACGCTGCGCCACATGCATGGCTTCGGCTCGCACACCTACAGCTTCATCAATGCGAAGAACGAACGCTACTGGGTCAAGTTCCACTTCAAGTCGATGCAGGGAATCGAGAACCTGACCGACGCGGAATCGACGAAGCTCATCGGCGAGGATCGCGAAAGCCATCAGCGCGATCTCTATGAAGCGATCGAGCGCGGCGACTTCCCGAAGTGGCGCGTCATGGTGCAGGTGATGACGGAAGAGCAGGCCGGGAAGACGTCCTACAATCCCTTCGACCTGACGAAAGTCTGGCCGCACAAGGATTTCCCGCTAATCGAGGCGGGCGTGCTGACGCTGAACAGGAACCCGGACAATTATCACGCTGAAGTCGAGCAATCGACTTTCTCGCCCGCCAATGTCGTCCCCGGCATCGGCCACAGCCCGGACAAGATGCTGCAATTCCGCATCTTCTCCTATGCTGACGCCCATCGCCATCGCGTCGGCACCAATGCGGATGCGCTGCCGGTGAACCGTCCGCGCTGCCCGGTCCATACCTACCACCGCGACGGCGCGATGCGCTTCGACGGCAATGGCGGCGGATCGGTGAATTACGAGCCCAATTCCTTCGGCGGACCGAAGGAAGATCCGAGCGTCAAGGAGCCGCCGCTGAAGATCACGGGCGATGCCGACCGCTATGATCACCGCGACGGCAATGACGACTACACACAGGCGGGCGACCTCTTCCGCCTGATGTCCGACAAGCAGAAGGCAGCGCTGATGGATTCGATTGCCGGTGCGATGAAGCCGGTGCCGGAAGAAATCCAGCGCCGTCAGATCGGCCACTTCTCCAAGGCCGATCCGGCCTATGGCGCGGGCGTGGCGGAGCGGCTCGGCTTGAAGCTCTGACGTGGTGCGGCGGAAGGAGGAACCCTTCCGCCGCTTCCTTGTCAGCGCCTTTTCAAAAGACGCGTAATGTCGGAATAGCGCGCCGCACCGGTGAGCTGGCAGAAAATCGCATAGGCGACGAGCCCGCCCGCAACGAGACCCGTCAGCACCGAAACGCTCCAGATGAAGCGCAACGCAAACCACGGCGCGAGAAAATGCGCGCCCGCATAGAGAACCGCGCCCATGCCCACCGAGGCAAGGACAGTGAGCGGAAGGCGCTTCATCAACTGGGCGTCAGGTACGAAATGGCCATGCTTCCAGAGGCGCAACCCAAGCTGGCCCGTATTCACCCAGGCCGCGATCGACGTTCCCGCCGCGATGCCCGCATAGCCAAAGAACTGGAAGAGCGTAATGCTCGACGCGATGTTGACCGCGATGGAGATGGCGGCGAATTGCAGCGGCGTCCTCGTATCCTCGCGCGCATAGAAGGCAGGCGAGAAAACCTTGTTGAGCACGAAGGCGGGCAGGCCCACCGCATAGATCAGTAGCGCGAGCGAGGTCGCATGCGTGTCGATCTCATGGAAGCGCCCACGCTCGAACAGCACCCTGATGATCTCATAGGGAATGATCGCCAGCGCCACGGCGGCAGGCACCGTCAGCAGCATCGAGAACTCGATGGCGCGGTTCTGGCTCCAATGCGCGCCGTCATCGTCGCCCGCACGCAAGCGCCGCGAGAGATCGGGCAACAGCACCACGCCGATGGCGATGCCGATGACGCCCAGCGGAAACTGATAGATGCGGTCGGCATAATAGAGCCATGAGACCGCGCCCTCCTGCCAGGACGCCATGATCGTGCCGATGGTGAGATTGAGCTGACCGATGCCGCCCGAGATGAGGCCCGGCACGGCGAGCAGCAGGAGATGCTTCACCTCCGGCGTGAGTTTTGGCAGGCGGAGGCTCAGCGACATGTTCGCGCGGTGGCAGGAGATCGCGAGCCACACGAACTGGATGATGCCCGCCGCCATGACGCCCCATGAAAGCGCGAGGCCCGGATTGGTGGCGAGCGGCACGACGAACCAGAGCGCGACGATCATGGTGATGTTGAGCATCACCGGCGCGGCGGCGCCCGCGAAGAACTTGCCCAATGAATTCAGGATCGCGGACTGGACGGCGGTGAGCGAAATGAAAAGCAGATAGGGGAAGTTCACCCGCGTGAACTGCACCGCCCATTCATGCTTCTGAGGATCGTCGCTGAAGCCCGGCGCAAAGAGCCACATCAGCCAGGGCA
>JAJXZC010000809.1 GCA_021780275.1 Pseudomonadota bacterium | reverse complement strand
TCGAGTTCTGCGTAGGAGATCACCTCGCCGGAATCGGCCATTATGACCGCCGGGCGCTCAGGGAATTTGTTCGCGAAAACGCCTGCGTACACTGTTGCCTCCAGATGCCAAGGGACGTTGGTTTGCCGCGGTTCCAGCGGCCTCAGGTCGGAACGCGAAGGACCGTCGTCGTAACACTAGAGCTTCAACGGCGCGCCGAACGGTATCCACTTCGCGCCATCGAACCGTCGGAGTTGCAGGACACGAACGAGCGTGTAGTCGGACGGCGACATCGTCACGACAGCTCCCGGCACGCCCAGAGGAATAGGCAGGTCCCGTAGGCTCGTGACCTGGTTCATTACGTTTTCCCGAGTGAGATCGTCGCCGCAACGTTCGAGCACCTTCACGAGGATGTGCGACAAGACATACGCCTGCGCTTCCACGTTCTGCTCCGGGTTGCCGTGCGGAACGTACTTTCGCATGAAAGCGTAATAGTCCTTGACCTCTTGATCAGACGTCGGGTCGTCGATCGGTCGCTTGTCGGCGATCGTGACGATGCCGGACGAAGCCGCGAGCCCTGCCGGCTCCAGCGTCGTCCGGACTTGCGCGCTGCCATAGGTGAGGAACTTCAGAGGGCTCCACCCCAGCTGGTGTGTCTTCCTGATCGCCTGCGCAGCAAACTTGGGCGAGGCAAAGTAGAAAATGACGTCGGCCCCCGAGGCCTTCAGCGTCAGTATCTGCGAGTCGACTGTCGCATCCGTGACGTTGTACGCCACTTCCGAGACGATCATTTTGCTGCTGCGGTCAGAGAGTCCGTCTTTCAGGCCCGTCAGCAAGTCCCGTCCGAGATCGTCGTTCTGATAGAGAACGCCAATTTTCGCGTCCGGCGTTTCGCCCAGAAGGTACTTGCCGTAGACGGCGCCTTCCGTCTTGTAGGACGCCATGCCGGGGACCGTCCAAGGCCATTTCGACGGCTCGGACAAGCGATTGCCGCCGCCCTGCACGAACAGATGAGGCACCTTCCTTGCGTTCAGGTAGGGCTGGATCGCCGCATTGGTCGGCGTGCCGACGGGCGCGAATATCACGAACACTTCATCGCGTTCCACAAGCTGCCGTGTCTGCTCGATGGACTTTGTCGGATTGTAGCCGTCATCGAGACTCAACAGGCTTATTATTCGCCCGTTCACGCCGCCACGCTCGTTGACCATTTCGAAATAGCCACGCTGCACGGCGCTCGATATCGACAGGCCTGATACCGGACCGCTGAAGGGCATGACCTGCCCGATACGGATTTCTGTATCGCTCACGCCCGGCCCGTATTTCTTGCTTTGCGCCGTGGCGAAGTCGGCGCCGGCAAGAAGCAATAAGACCGATATGGCGAAGTTACGGATTACGCAGGCCGACATGTCGATCCTCCCCATCGCTCGTTCCTAGCCAGGACTGGCGCACGGATGCGCCAGCCAGCCGATGTCGTCACATCCGCTCGATGATCATGCAGGGCGCCATTCCGCCGCCCGTGCACATCGTCACGAGACCCGTCGAAAGATCGCGCCGCTCGAGTTCGTCCAGAAGTGTGCCGAGAATGATCGCGCCGGTCGCGCCAATCGGATGTCCGAGCGCAATCGCCCCGCCGTTCACATTGACGATCTCGTCGCTGACGCCGAGTTCTCGCATGAACTTGATAGGGACAACGGCGAAGGCCTCGTTGATCTCGAACAGATCGATGTCCTTCGCGCTCATGCCAGCCGCCTTCAACGCCTTCTTCGCGGCCGGCGCCGGCGCGTTCAGCATCAATTCCGGAGAATCGCCGGCCGTTGCAACCGACACGACTTTCGCCCGGGGCTTCAGCCCGTGCGCCCGCGCATAGTCGGGCGACACCAGAAGCACAGCGCCGGCGCCGTCGACGACGCCGGAGGAATTCCCGGCGTGATGGACATGATTGATCTCGAGCCCCGGATACGCCTGCTGCACAAGCGCCTTGTAAGACGCGCCCGCCTCGTCGAACGGCCGGTCGTAGATCGCGGCGAAGGACGGTTTCAGTTCAGCGAGGCCTTCTCTCGTCGTACCGGGCCGCGGAAATTCCTCCCGATCGAGAAGAATCGTGCCGTCGGGCAGGCGGGCGGGGGTCAGGCTCTTGTTGAAATACCCGCTTCGGATTGCAACGTCCGCGCGCCGCTGACTTTCCAGACCAAGCCTGTCCGTCTCCTCGCGCGTAATCCCCTCCAGGGTCGCAATCACGTCCGCGCAAATGCCTTGGTGCGGCTGCGGATGGATAGAACGCAAATGCAGATTGTTAGAATCGAGCGTCGGAAAGCGCTTGATCGTCGATGTATGGGACATGGATTCCACGCCGCCGGCGACGACGACATTTTGCATGCCGGACATCACGCCCATTGCAGCGAGATTGAGCGCCGTCAGTCCGGAACCGCAGAAGCGGTCGAGCGAGAAGCCCGGCGCCGCCGGATCCCAACCCGCGTCGAGCACGGCCATGCGGCCGATGCACGACCCTTGGGCCCCTTGCTGCGTGCTGCAGCCGACGACGACATCGTCGACGTCGGCGGTATCGAGATTGCTGCGCTCCTTGATGGCGCGCAGGACCGACGACATCAGGTGCTGCGGATGGACGTCGGAATAGGCGCCCTTTCCTGCCTTTCCGATTGCGCGCGGAATGCGGGCGGCGTCGATGATCCAGGCTTCAACCATTGTCGTATCCTCTCCAGTGTTGCCGGCGATGCGATCACCCTCGTTCAATCAGAAACGCGCAGATGCGCGGTAGCGGCAATCTGCCCGAGCCGCCGCGAGCGGTCTCCGAACATCGTTTCGAGCACGAGGAGCCGCTTGTAGTAGCGGCCGACCACATGCTCGTCCGTCATTCCCATGCCGCCGTGAAGCTGAACGGATTGCTCGCCTATGAAGCGCGATGCCTTGCAGGTGCGCGCCTTGATGAGGCAAACCGCGACCGCGCGTTCAGGCGCGGCGATATCGGCAAGACGCATCGCCAGCGAAAATACAGCGCTTCGCGTCTGTTCGTATTCGGCGAACATGTCGGCGAAACGATGCCGCAGCGCCTGGTTTGCGCCGAGGAGAGCGCCGAACTGGCGCCGTGTCATCAACTGCTCCCGCACGACGGCCAGCGCA
>JAJXZC010000153.1 GCA_021780275.1 Pseudomonadota bacterium | reverse complement strand
AGCCGCGGCGGACAGACGCCGCGCTCGCGCCTCAAGATCGTCAAGGACAATGTCGGCGGGCCGGCGGCGGTCGAGCCAAGGCGAAGCCGCACTGCGCAGCCGCGACATCAACTCGCTGCCCCGACCATTGAAGGCGAAAGGCGCGCAGGCGGCAATTTCGACTGCGTCTTCAACACCATAGTGTCGTGCATAGGCCTCGAAATTCGGATCGTCCTTCGTCATCAACCGCAATGTCTCCGCCTCCGCTCCTTCGGCGTCGACGACGTCGTGGCGATCAAGCATGACGTGAAGGAATTCGAGCGTCTCGCCCGCCGGCGCCTCGACCGTGGTTATCGTTTCCCCATTGACGAGGCTTCCCGCCGGATAAAGGAGGCCGTCGATCAGAAGCGAATGGTTTGCGGTGACAACGAGGGGGGCGCGCGGAACCCCAGGCGCGACAGCCGACGCGCAGATGCGCACCGCAGGCGCGTTTCGTCCCATCGGCCGGCCCGTCGCATCTCCTGCAACCGTGTAGCGCCCGACCCATCGGATTGGCTGCAAGCCAGAGAAACGGGTCGGGACCAGGTCGCAGATTGTCACATCCTCCACAGCGCGCCAGCCGCCGGCGGTTCGGATCTGCGTGCCCTTCAAAAAACAACAGCCATAGGCTTTGCCATGGCCGTTGCCACATTTGGCCGCAACGGGAGATGTCCTCGCCATGATAGCAGCCGCGGCGATCGCTGCGGCAGTTCCCAGGTTTTTGCGAAGAAAAGCCCGCCTCGACCGAAACGCGTCGCCACATCCCGGCGCTGCTGCTTCAGGCTCATTCATTGTTACGCTCTACAAACAAACGCGATACGCACGACTTTTAATATCTTTATTTGAGGCCACTTAATTTTCACTGAATGGGCTTATTTGGCGGAGGGACCCCGCGCTCGTCCTTTCGCGCGGCGCGCCTCCTCAGGCAGCGCGACAAGCCCTCTTCGCCCGCGGTCGACGCATGCTGAGAGCGCGCGACGGATGAGCCCCGTTTTGCGCACGCGCCAAACACCGCGCCGTCATCGCTCGTGACGCGCGTTTTCGAAAGATCAGTTTTTGCCAGGATTTCCAAGGCAAAGAGGAGGGCGCGTCCGATCTGGACCGCCCGCCCCAGCGCCAATGCGCGACTTCAAGCCGCCTGCGTCAGATCCCAGGCGCGCGCCTCGAGATCGTCACGGATCACGTCGGCCGGCCGGCGGCGGTCGATCCAGGGCGCAGCTGCGCTGCGCAGCCGCGACGCCAGTTCGCTGCGAGGGCCGTTGAAGGCGATGGGCGCGCAAGCGGGGATCATCTCCTCCTCGGCGCCATAGAGCTTCGCATAGGCCTCGAAATTCGGATCGTCCTTGCGCATCGCCCCCATCGTCTCCGACGGCGCGCCCTCGGCGTCGATGACGTCGTGGCGATCCAGCTTCACGTGGAAGAACTCCAGGGCGCCGCCGGCGGGCGCGTCGACAGCGGTGATCGTTTTTCCGTTGATGAGGCTTTCCGCGGGGAAAAGGAGCCCCGCAATCAGCAGGGAATGCCCCGCGGTGACGACGAGGTCGGCGCGGGGAACGCCAGGCGCGATCGCCGAAGCGCTGATGCGCACCGCAGCCTTCCGCCCGGCCGCCCAATTTCCGGCGATCGTGTAGCGCCCCACCCACCGGATCGGCTGCACGCCGGAAAAGCGGGTCGGCGCCATGTCCCCGATTTTCAGATCCTCGACCGCGCGCCAGCCGTCGACGGTTCGGATCGCCGTGCCCCTCAAGAAACAACATCCATTTCCAACGCCGGTGGTGCCGCCGCCGCAATTGGCCAAGGCTGAAGAGCTTTTCCCCGCGACCGCTGCCGCTGCGATCAACGCGATCGCTCGCCCATTTCGCGCGAGAACAGCGCGCCTGCTCGGCTGGACAGCAGAAATATTTGCATCGTCGTCAAAACGCATCACGCCACCCTCCAACCAAAAGGTCGTCTCCCAATTTGACGGCAGCCCCCACCTGATCGGGAGCCGGTTTAAATAATACACGCCATTGGCCGCCGCGCAATTGAATGACAAATGCGGCCGCCGCGCATTTAAAATATAAATGCGGCCACCGTAAGGTTACCATATCAACCAATCGATTTCTTCTGCAACGCCCGCGCATATCCGAAATTGCCGCAATGGAATCGCGCCCGCCACGTCCGGTTGACGTCATGAATTCGTTCCGGTGCGGGCTCCTCTCAGGCGCAACGAGGCCATCATCGATGATCAGGCCCGATACAGATCACTTTAAAGGGAACATTATTATGTTTCTCAATTGATTATGAGGCTATGGCCTTGTTTCTCTGGAATTGATCGTTGCGGCCTGATTGCCCCCGAGAAGGCGGGGCGCTCCCGTCAAGAACCTGACCCCTAGCGCATCCCTCCAGCCGTAGGAGAAAATTGCGCCATCAAGGCCTGGGACCAAACAGCTAGGGCCTTGCGGGCGGACGCCGGAACAACGGCCTCCGCGGCCTGCGTCGCGGTCAGGGCGCCGTGGATCTTCAGCCGCCGCCAAGTGTGGAAAGTTGAATGGGGGCGAGGCCGTGGCGGCGCGCCACAAGGCTCTGTCATAGCCCGGCGCGCCTCGATCGCCGCGCGCGAATAGCAGCCCCGCTCTCCGGGTATTGCAATTCCCAGTCTTCCGCAGCAAGCTTGCAAAGCTCGGATTCCCTCTTCGGGTAGTCAACTAAAGACTTGCAGTGAGTATTGCTTCTAAGCCGCTTGACTGAGGTTGACGTCATGGAAATTGAGGGCTCATCAGTTTCTGACGGTACACGAAATGTCTTCGAAAAGCGGGAGCCAAGAACTCTACAAGATCAGTGAAGTCTCAAGGATTTGTGGCGTCACATTGCGCGCCCTGCGCTTCTATGAAACGCGTGGCATGCTTCAGCCGGTTCGAAGGGGTAAAGCGCGATTTTACGATCATGATCAAATCACGCGGCTGCGCTTGATCGTGAAAGGCAAACAGCTTGGCTTTACGCTGACGGAAATCGCCAGGATGTTGGACGATCATTCGACTGTCGCCAACAAGGGCCGCGAATTCGCTATTGACCGAGAAACCTTGCGCTCGCAGTTGCACCACCCCGAACAACGTCGCGC
>JAJXZC010000532.1 GCA_021780275.1 Pseudomonadota bacterium | reverse complement strand
GTTGCTCAAGGGGCTCTCGGAAGTGCAGGGCGCGACGCGTCCCATCGCTGCGGCTGAGATGGTGCTGGTGCGCATTGCCTATGTCGCCGACCTGCCGGGACCGGAAGAACTCATCGAGCAGTTGAAAGGTGGTGGCACCCTCTCGCGGCCCGCGCCGGGCGCTGCGCCCTCGGGCGGCGGTGGCGGCGAACGCGCGCAATTGCGCTCCGTCGCTGGCGGCCAGGCACAGCAGAGTCCGCAGCAATCCTATGAGCCTGCGCCCGCCGTTGCGACGCAGGGCCCGACGCTCAAGCGCTTCGAGGATGTGATCGCGCTGCTGGCTGAGAAGCGCGACATCAAGCTCAAGCATGCGCTGGAAACCGGCGTGCGCCTCGTGCGCTTCGAGCAGGGGCGCATCGAGATACGCCTTCTCGAAGGCGCGCCGGGCAGCCTCGCCACAGAACTTTCCGAACGCCTGAAGCGCTGGACCGGCGCGCTCTGGGTCGTCTCGCTCTCGCGCGAGGAAGGCGCCCCGACGCTGAAGGAGCAGGCGACGACGCGCGAGCAGAAGCTGAAGGACGATGCCCGCGCCGATCCGCTGGTCAAGGCGGCGCTTGCCGCTTTCCCCGGCGCCGAGATCGTCAATGTGCGCGACCTGCGTGCCGACGAGCTTCCGGTCATGCCGCTCGCGGCGAGCGGCGAGGTCGTGCCCGCCAGCGCCGACGAGCTTGGCTCGGAAGAGTTCACTCCCGACGAATATATGGATTGAGTAGCGTGAAGAACTTCACCGACATCATGAAGCAGGCAAAGGCTCTCCAGTCGAAGATGGAGACCATGCAGGCCGAGCTCGAATCGCTGGAAGTCGAAGGCAGCTCGGGCGGCGGTCTCGTGCGCGTCACGATGGGCGGCAAGGGCGCGGTGAAAAGCGTCTCGATCGACCCGAGCCTTTTGAAGGAAGGCGAGCGCGAAATTCTCGAAGACCTGATCGTCGCGGCCTGCGCCGATGCGAAGGCCAAGGCCGACCGCGCCGCCGCCGAGAAGATGCAGGCCGTCACCGGCGGATTGCCGCTTCCGCCCGGCTTCAGCCTCTAAGCGCATGGCGGTCACCGGACCAGAAATCGAACGGCTGATCCAGCTTCTCTCGAAGCTGCCGGGTCTTGGCCCACGTTCCGCGCGCCGCGCCGTGCTCCAGCTCATCAAGAAGAAAGAGACGCTGCTCGCGCCACTCGCCGTCGCCATGGCGGACGCGGCGGAAAAAGCCTGCGTCTGCTCCGTCTGCGGCAATGTCGATACGCAGGACCCTTGCGCCATCTGCGCGGACCCGACACGCGAGCCGACGACGCTTTGCGTGGTGGAAGAAGTGGGCGATCTCTGGGCGCTCGAACGCGCGGGCGTCCATAAGGGCCGCTACCATGTGCTTGGCGGCGTTCTCTCGGCCCTTGATGGCGTCGGCCCCAACGATCTCAACATCGGCTCGCTGGCCGAGCGTGTCGCGAAGAACGGCATCAAGGAAGTGATCCTTGCGATGAACGCCACCGTCGATGGACAGACGACCGCGCATTACATCACCGATCGCCTCGAAGGCACGGGCGTCATCATCTCGCGCCTCGCGCATGGTGTGCCGGTCGGCGGCGAACTCGACTATCTCGACGATGGAACGCTTGCCGCCGCAATGAAATCGCGCAGACCATTTTAATCTAAGCTTTCATCGTCAATGTCCGTGGACGCTTCTTCTTCGTCAGCATCTGAATTAGAAAATGCCGTTATTTGAAGAATTTCCTCCGCGTCGCCGCCGCCAAGGACCTCAACATTCTTGAGCTTTCGGTTCATTTCGCGGGTGCGTGTGCCCAACGCGTCAACAGTATTGGTGGCAGCGTTTAGCTGTTTTTTCAGACGATCCACGACCTTCCCATGCTGGGCGAATTCACTGCGCACAGCTCCCAACAATTGCCATACTTCACTGGAGCGTCGTTGGATCGCCAATGATCTAAAGCCCATTTGAAAGGCGTTCAAAAGTGCAGACAGTGTTGTTGGGCCCGCCAGAGTCACGCGAAATTCACGCTGTAATTGCTCAAATAGTCCGTTTCTGCGGAGTGCTTCCGAGAATAATCCTTCTGTCGGAAGGAAGAGGATCGCAAAGTCAGTAGTTGTCGGCGGATTGATATATTTTTCGGATATACTTCTCGCAAAGCTTCGAATAGATGCTTCGAGCGACGCTGACGCGGCCTCAACTGCTACTTGGTCAGCCCTCTCGGAGGCAAGCACCAGGCGGTCGTAGTCTTCTTTCGGAAACTTGGAGTCTATCGGAAGCAAAAGAGCTTCATCCGAATCACGGGACGGAAAGCGAATAGCAAACTCCACTCTTTCAGAGCTATGAGCCTTCACCTGTGCATTCCGGATAAATTGTTCAGCGGTCAGATAGTCTTCCAATAGGCCTGCAAGCGTGATCTCTGCCCATGTACCCCGAGTTTTTACATTGGTCAGTACTCGCTTGAGATCGCCGACACCTGTCGCGAGATTCTGCATCTCGCCAAGGCCCTGATAAACGCGTTCGAGCTGTTCGCTGACCGTGCGGAAGGATTCCCCGAGGCGCTTTTCCAGCGTGGTTTGCAGCTTTTCGTCCACCGTCTGGCGCATCTCGTCGAGCTTGGCGGAATTCTCGGTCCGTAGCGCGTCGAGACGGTTCTCGACGCCCTGGCGCAGGCTCTCCTGAGCGAGCGTTTGCTTCTCCGCCATATTGCCGAGTTCCAGCGCCACCTTGTCCAGCCGCTCCTTCTGGTGTTCGCCGAGCTGGAGCAGGGTCGTGGCGAGCTGCTCGCTCGTCTTTGCGAAATTTCCGGTCAGCTCCTCGCGCAGTTCCCGCGCGGCGGATTGGGAGCGCGCATTGGCCGCGTCGAGCTTCTCGCCGATCGAGAGGCGCAACGCCTCGCGGTTTTCGGCCGCCTCCAGGCCCATCCTCGCAATGTCCTGATCAAGCTTCTGGCCGATTACGGCGATGGGTGCGCGGATGGCTTCGATGCCGTTGTCGAGCTTCTGGACGAAGGAATCCTGAAAGCCGCGGATATTCTCGCCGATCTCCTGGCGAACGCTTTGCGACTGGAGCGCGTTGTCGGCTCTCAGCCGGTCGGCCTCGGTCCGAA
>JAJXZC010000268.1 GCA_021780275.1 Pseudomonadota bacterium | reverse complement strand
GGGCGGCGTCCAGACCCTGGTGCTGCTCAAGAAGATCGACCCGAAGGCCACGCCCGGCTGCAAGTCGGAAGACGACGCCAAGAAGGGTCTCGACGATTACGGCAAGAAGCTCATCCACCTTCAGGCGAAGCTCTACGCCGAGAGCAAGCATGCGATCCTTGTCGTCCTTCAGGGGCTCGACGCGGGAGGCAAGGACGGCACGATCAAGCATGTCTTCACCTTCTTCAATCCGCAGGGCGTCACGGTGACGGGCTTCAAGCAGCCGACGCCGATTGAGCTGAAGCATGACTTTCTCTGGCGGGTGCATCCCCACACCCCGGGCAGGGGCGAGGTCGCAATCTTCAACCGTTCGCACTATGAGGACGTGCTGATCACCCGGGTCCACAAACTGATCGACAAGGACACCTGCACCCGGCGCTACGAGGACATCCGCGCCTTCGAGGAGACGCTCGCGGAGGAAGGCACGACGATCCTCAAGTTCTTCCTGCATATCAGCAAGGAGGAGCAGCTCAACCGCTTCGCGGAGCGCCTGGACGATCCCGACCGCAACTGGAAGATCAGCGAATCCGATTATACGGAACGTGAACTGTGGGACGAATACATCGAAGCTTTCGAAGACGCCATGTCGGCGACCAGCGCCAAACACGCGCCGTGGTACGTGATTCCGTCCGACTATAAATGGTTCCGAAGCTTGGCCATTTCGCAGATCATGGCCGCCACGATGGAGGATCTGAAGCTCAGGTTCCCGCGCCCGTCGGTCGATCTCGGCGACATCCGGAAGAAATACCATCAGGCCCTGAAGGAGGAAAAAGCCTCGCAGGGCAAGCGCTGAACCGGACGGACCGGGGCCTGATTTCCCTTCGTCCGGCCAGGATGATATGGAGCGGGGCGATCTGGCGGCTTTTCGGGGCCGTCGACACGAAACGCCGGCCGGCCCGCCGCCGACCGCGGGGGTAAGTTGTTGTCCTTCTGGCGTCCGATATTCGACCGGTTCGGCAAGCTTCTGAGTTCGCCCGGCAACATCATGCTGCGGCGTCTGCTGCTCGACCAGGGCGCGAAGCACTGGAAGGGCTACGCATTCGCCTTTTCCATGATGGGCCTCATCGCGGTCACGACGTCGCTCTCGGCCTGGATCATCGGCAAGATCGTCGACAAGATCTTCGTCGCGCGCAACATCGCCGCCGTATGGGAGATCACGACCGCGATCATCATCATCTATGCGGTGAAGGGGCTCGCGACCTACGGTCAGCAGGTTGCGCTTTCGCGGATCGGCAACGGGATCGTCGCCAATGTCCAGCAGCGCATCTTCGACCAGATGCTGAGGATGAAGGTCGGCTATTACAGCCGCGCCCATTCCTCCGAATTCATGGCGCGTCAGGCCTTCATCACTCATTCGGCAAGCGCGACGCTCAATCTTCTCATCACGACCCTGTCTCGCGACGCGCTCACCATCGTCGGCCTCGTGGTCGTCATGGTGTCGCAGGATCCGCTCCTTTCCGCCCTGGCGCTGATGTTCGTGCCGGTCGCAGCGGTCGGCGTGCGCAAGATCGGCATCCGCGTGCGCGGCATCATGGCGACCGAGTTCCAGGGCGCGATGCAGCTCATGGAATCGCTGCAGGAGACGGCGCAGGGCATCCGCATCGTGAAAGCCTTCACGCTCGAGAACTTCATGCGCGAGCGTCAGGCCGAAGCGATCGAGCGCATCCGGCTGGCCTCGAACAAGCTCGCGCGCGTAAGCTCCCGCACAAGCCCCATCATGGAAAGCCTCGGCGGCTTCGCGATCGCGGCGGTGGTGCTCTATAGCGGCTTCACCGTCATCATTCGCGGCAATCCGCCCGGCAGCCTCTTTTCCTTCATCACCTCGGTCATCATGCTCTACGAGCCGATGAAGCGGGTGGCGCGGCTTCATGTCGATCTGTCGTCGAACCTCTACGGCGTCGGCCTGCTTTACGACTTCCTCGACGAGCAGGAGTTCGAGGAAGATCCGCCGGGCTCTACCGAACTGAGAGTGACCGAAGGCCGCATCGAGTTCCGCGACGTCGTGTTCGGCTACCGTCCCGACGAGCGCGTACTGCATGGCGTGAGCTTCGTCGCCGAGCCCGGAAAGACAATGGCGCTCGTGGGCCGGTCGGGCGGCGGCAAGTCCACGGTCATGAGCCTCCTTCTGAGACTCTACGAGATCGAGTCTGGCCAGATCCTGTTCGACGGCGTCGACATTTCAGCGGTCACGCGCAAATCCCTTCGCGAGCAGATCGGCTACGTCGCGCAGGAGAATTTCCTGTTCAAGGGCACCGTGCGCGAGAACATCGCCATGGGCCGGCCGGGCGCGAGCGAGGCGGAGATCGTGGCCGCCGCCAGGGCGGCTTACGCGCATGATTTCATCATGGGCTTCGAGCGGGGCTATGATACCCCCTGCGGCGAGCACGGCATGCAGCTTTCGGGCGGCCAGCGGCAGCGAATCGCCATCGCCCGGGCCTTCCTCAAGGACGCGCCGATCATCCTCCTCGACGAGGCGACTTCGGCGCTCGACTCCGAATCGGAACAGGCCATCCAGAAGGCGCTGGCCACCCTCTGCGAAGGCCGGACGACGATCGTCATCGCCCACAGGCTCTCGACCGTGGCGGAAGCCGACGAGATTTGCGTCATGGATCGCGGGCGGATCGTCGAGCGCGGGCGACACAGCGAACTGCTGGCGCAGGGCCGAACCTACAGCCATATCGCCCGAACGCAGTTTCCCGCCAACGCGGCATAGTTTCGAGAATCGGAAAGTCGAAAGTTAATATTGTAATTTTCTGACAATCCGGATACGATCGCGGATCGCCGTCAAACGGAACCCGGTCATCCATGAAATCGCCAAAGAGCCCCGCCATCCGGCAGTCGCCGATTGGGGGGCGAGCCGGAAGCCCGAAGCAAATGTCAGCGTAAAGGCTTGAAAAGGTTCGATTCGCGGAAGGAAATGGCTTCCGTTCCGGGGCTGTTTCCGGTGAAAATCCCTCGAAAGTGGCCTCGTTTCGTGAGAAATCCGTCGAAAGCACCCGCGGAATGGCTTCCAGAACGTGAAAATGCGCATGCCGCTCTGGCGCCTCGATCCAGTTCAACCTGACTGGCCGCCCCGCGGATGAGGACC
>JAJXZC010000313.1 GCA_021780275.1 Pseudomonadota bacterium | reverse complement strand
TTCAGCACCTTCCCCGTCTCGACTTCTTCCGATGCGCCGTGGCGCACCGCCTTGAGCGGATTCTTGCCGGAATGATACATGGCGGTGGCCAGCGCCATGGGCGAGGGCAGGAAGGTCTGCACCTGATCGGCGCGATATTTGTTGCGCTTGAGCCAGAGCGCGAGGTTCATCATGTCCTCGTCGGTCGTGCCCGGATGCGCGGCGATGAAATAGGGAATGAGGAAATACTGTTTGCCCGCCTTCTTCGCCGCGTCGTCGAACATCTTCTTGAAGCGGTCGTAAGTGCCGATGCCCGGCTTCATCATCTTGGAGAGCGGGCCCTTCTCCGTGTGTTCCGGCGCGATCTTGAGATAGCCGCCGACATGATGCGTCACGAGTTCCTTCACATAGGTCGGGCTCTCGACCGCGAGGTCGTAGCGCACGCCCGACGCGACCATCACCTTCTTCACGCCGGGAATTTCGCGGGCCTTGCGGTAGAGCTGGATCAGCGCCTCGTGGCTCGTGTTGAGATTGGGGCAGATGCCGGGATAGACGCAGGACGGCTTTCGGCACAGCGATTCCGTGCGCTTGTCCTTGCAGGCCATGCGATACATGTTGGCCGTCGGCCCCCCGATGTCGGAGATAATGCCGGTGAAGCCTTCCACCTTGTCGCGCACGGTCTCGATCTCTTTCAGGATCGAGGCTTCCGACCGGCTCTGGATGACGCGGCCTTCATGCTCCGTGATCGAACAGAACGAGCAGCCGCCGAAGCAGCCGCGCATGATCGTCACCGAGAACCGGATCATCTCCCATGCGGGAATTTTCGCGCCGTCATAGGAAGGGTGCGGCGCCCGCGCATAGGGAAGGTCGTAGACCGCGTCCATTTCTTCCGTCGTCAGCGGAATGGGCGGCGGCGTCAGCCAGACTTCCTGGCCGCCATGCCGTTGGACGAGCGCGCGCGCATTGCCGGGATTGCTCTCGCGATGAAGCACGCGCGACGTGCGCGCATAGGCTTCCGGGTCCGCCGTCACCTGCTCATAGGAGGGGAGGCGGACGACCGTCCGGGGCGCGCTCGCGCGCGCGCCTTCGTCGGCCTCGTCGAGATCGTCGGCATGGGCTTGCGCCCAGCCCTCCGGCACCGTCGATTTCACCACCGCGACGCCGCGCACGTCGTCGAGTTCGGAAGGCTTCTCCCCCTTCGCGATCCTGTGGGTGACTTCCACGACCGCGCGCTCGGCATTGCCGTAGAGAAGAATGTCGGCCTTTGCGTCGATCAGGATCGAGCGGCGCACCTTGTCCGACCAGTAGTCGTAATGCGCGATGCGGCGAAGCGAGCTTTCAATGCCGCCAAGCACGATCGGCACGTCCTTGTAGGCCTCGCGGCAGCGCTGCGCATAGACGATGGTCGAGCGGTCCGGCCGCTTGCCGCCCTCGCCGCCCGGCGTGTAGCTGTCATTATGGCGAAGCCGCCGGTCGGCGGTGTAGCGGTTCACCATGGAATCCATGTTGCCGCCGGTCACGCCGAAATAGAGCGCGGGCCGGCCCAGCGCCTTGAACGGTTCCGCGCTCTGCCAGTCGGGCTGCGAAATGATGCCGACGCGGAAGCCCTGCGCTTCGAGGAGGCGGCCGATAATAGCCATACCGAAACTGGGGTGATCGACATAGGCATCGCCGGTGACGAGGATCACATCGCACGCGTCCCAGCCGAGCAGGTCCATTTCCGCCCGCGACATGGGCAGGAACGGCGCGACACCGAAGCGTCGCGCCCAGTATTTGCGATAGGAAAAGAGCGGTTTGGCGGCATTCATGCCGGGAAGATGATGGCGAACGCCCTCAGCGTCAATGGCGCGGGGTTCAGACTTCGCCGGCCTTCATTTCGGCCATGTGGCGCGAGACGAGTCTGCCGAGGCCGTCGGTGAGGTTTCGCCAGGCTTCGTCCATCTCGGCCGTCCAGTCCTCGCCGCCGATTTCGCGGAAGGTTTCCATGACGGTCGTGAAGAAAGTGGCGAAAACCTCCGGCGGCACGCCGAGGGTCGCATGGTTCGTGAGTTCGCTCGGGATAAGGTTCGCCGAATAGCTGCGCGCACCGGCGAAATCGAGAATGCACTCGATGACCTGCGACAGCATTTCGCCCTTCACGAGCCCGTTGCTGTCGCGGATGAAGAGCGGCTTTACGTCCGGGCTCTGTCGGAACAGGCGCTCATAGACGAGCGGCGTTGGATCGGCGCATTTTTCCCCGACAAGGTCGAGGCTTTTGAGGATGGCGTCGGAATTCAAGAAACTTCTCCCGCATGAGCTGACGGCCCCGAAGCCGGACGGCAGTCCGGCTTCGGGGATAATGGCGTCAGTTGGGGAGTTTCACCATGAGCTGTTCGTAGCCCTTGACGAAATTCGAGAGCACGCGCCGCGGTTCTTCCAGCACTTCGATCGGCTTGTCCGGCCAGCGCTTCAGAATTTCCTCCCAGACGATGCGCAGCTGCATTTCCGCGAGGCGGTTGCCGACGCAGCGGTGGATACCGAAGCCGAAGGAGAGATGCTGGCGCGGCCGCGCGCGGTCGATGACGAGTTCGTTGGGATTCTCGATCACCTCTTCGTCGCGGTTGCCCGAGACGTACCACATGACAACCTTGTCGCCCTTGCGGATCTTCTTGCCGCCGATTTCATGGTCGGCAAGGGCCGTGCGGCGCATATGCGTGAGCGGCGTCTGCCAGCGGATGATTTCCGGCACCATGTTCGGAATGAGGTCGGGGTTCTCGCGCAGTTTCCTGTACTGGTCGGGAAACTGGTTGAGCGCATAGAGGCCGCCCGAGATCGAGTTGCGCGTCGTGTCGTTGCCGCCGACGATGAGCAGAACGAGATTCCCGAGGAACTCCATCTGGTTCATGTTCCGGGTCGACTCGCCATGCGCGAGCATGGAAATGAGGTCGCTCTTGGGTTCCGAATTGACGCGCTCGTTCCAAAGATTGGTGAAGTAGGCCGCGCATTCCAGAAGTTCCGCCTGACGCGCCTCTTCGGACGCGACGAGTCCCGAGTTGAGGTCTGCTGTTGCAACGTCCGACCAGCGCGTGAGCTTGCGGCGTTCCTCCCAGGGAAAATCGAAAAGTGTCGCCAGCATCTGCGTCGTCAGTTCGATCGACACCTTGTCGACC
>JAJXZC010000008.1 GCA_021780275.1 Pseudomonadota bacterium | reverse complement strand
GCACCGCGACAAGCATGGCGCCTCGACGCCGACGCTGAAGGCCGAAGCCGAAGAACTGCACGGTATCGCGCGGGCCATGGGCAAGGCGGGCAAAGGTGTCCTCCAGCTCATCGCCGACTTCAAGGATACCGACGCCGAATTCGCCATGCTGCGCGGCATGGTCGAGATTTCCGGCCGCCCCATGTCGATCACCATCGAACAGGACGACCGCTGGCCGACCGTCTGGAAGCGCGTGCTGGACAATATCGCCGCCGCCAATGATGCGGGCCTTACGATCAGGGGCCAGGTGCCGCCGCGCGCCACGGGCCTCCTTCTCGGCCTGACGGCTTCGCTCAATCCCTTCGTCATGCACCAGACCTTCCGCCAGATATGGGGCGCGCCGCTCGAAACGCAGGTGAAGGCGCTCAACGACCCCGAGTTCCGCGCGAAGCTCCTCGCCGAGGAGCCGGAATATCCGGCGGGCGAGATCATCGAAATGATCTGCACCGCCTATCACAAGATGTTCGCGCTGGGCGAGGTGCCGAACTACGAACCGTCACCTGAGGAAAGCGTGAAGGCGCGCGCCGAACGCTCGGGCAAGAACCCGCGCGAGATCGTTCTCGACCTCATGCTGGAACAGGGCGGCAAGGCGCTCATCTACTTCCCGCTGATGAACTACTACAGCGGCAGCCTCTCCGATGTCGAAACCATGCTCACCCACCCGAACACGGCTTTCGGTCTTTCGGATGGCGGCGCGCATTGCGGCATCATCTGCGACGCGAGCTTCCCCTCGACGCTGCTGACCCATTGGGGCCGCGACCGCTCGCGGGGCCGCAAGCTTCCGCTTGAATGGATCGTCCATGGCCTCACGGGCCGCAATGCCGAGCTTGTGGGCCTGAAGGACCGCGGCATTCTGGCGCCGGGCATGAAGGCCGACGTCAACGTGATCGATTTCGACAGGTTGAAGCTCTATTCGCCCCATATCGTCAACGACCTGCCGGCGGGCGGAAAGCGGCTGATCCAGCACGCGGACGGCTATACGGCGAGCATCGTTTCAGGGACGGTCGCCTTCCGGAACGGCCAGCCGACAGGCGCGCTGAACGGGCGGCTGGTGCGCGGCGCGCAGGCGCGGCCCTCGGCTGCGCGGATTCCCGCTGCCGCCGACTGATGGGCGCCACCGGGCGACGGCCGGGCGCGAAAGGGTCCGATAATGTGGTCAGGATCGAAGCCAGCCGAAACGGCGATGTCTCGAAGCAAGGGGCGTTATGCCTCCATTTCGCATTCATCGCCGGTTCATCGCCCGGTCGCTAATTCTACTCTCGGCAAAACCCTGAAATGCGGTATGCGTAATCGCATGGCAGGCAATACCCCAGAAGGAGCCGATGGAGCTGGGCCGTCGGCGCGCTGGACAGTTTAGCTATCATCCCCCCAGACGGCTTTTTTTCGGGACCTTAAATGGACAACCCCGCTCCCCGTTCCTCGAGCAAGAACTCCCTCGCTCGCGTCGCGGCCTTCTTCGTCTTCGTTCTTCCCGTGGTCATCGCGGCCAACCTCGCGATATGGGCGGCCTTCAACCAGCCGCATGAGGCGGAAGCCTGGACGGGCGAAATCGTCGGCTTCTCCTACAGCCCCTATCAGCTGGGCCAGGACCCGACCAAAAACATCCACCCCACTCAGGAACAGATCGACAGCGACCTGAAGCTTCTTTCAGGCACTGTGCAGGCGATCCGTACCTACAGCGTCATCCGCGGGCAGGAGAACATTCCCGACCTCGCCGCCAAGCACGGGCTCTCCGTCGCCGTCGGCGCATGGATCGGCACCGACCCGAAGCGCAATGACGAGGAAGTCGCGAACCTCATCGCTGTCGCGCCGAAGCGCAACGTCGTGCGTGTGCTGGTCGGCAACGAATCCCTGCTGCGCAACGATCTCCCGGTCAGCGAACTCATCGACAAGATCCGGTATGTGAAGACGAAAGTCTGGAAGCCGGTTTCAACCGCCGAGCCAACACATATCTGGATCAAATATCCCGAGCTTGTGAAGGAAGTCGACTATATCGGCGTGCAGATCCTCCCCTACTGGGAAGGCATTCCCGTCGATCAGGCAGTCGATGCCGTGTTCGACCGTCTCGACGAGTTGCACAAGGCCTATCCCGACAAGCCCATCGTCATCACGGAAGTCGGCTGGCCGAGCCGCGGCAAGATCATTCCGCGCAAGGCCTATCCGGGCATTTCGGAAGCCGAGCTTTCGAGCGAGGCCGTGCCTTCGCTCGTCAATCAGGCGACCTTCATGCGCGAGTTCCTCAACCGCGCCAAGGACGCCGACCTCACATATTATGTGATGGAAGCCTTCGACCAGCCGTGGAAAGCGGCCGAGGAAGGCGCGGCGGGCAGTTATTGGGGCATCTATAACGCCGAGCGCCAGCCGAAATTCCCGATGGCCGGCAGCATCATCGAAGCGCCGCAGTGGCGGCTCTGGGCCTCGCTCGCGGCGGGCCTCGCCTTCGTCATGGCGGTCGTGTTCATGCTGCGCCGGAGGAACGTGCAGACGGCGGGCGTCATCATCTTCACGATCATGACGCAGGTGGCGGCCTCGGCGCTCGCCTGGGCGGGCCTGTCGGTGACGGGTCTCTATCTCACCTCGGTCGACACGATCATCTGGGGCTTCCTCTTCCTCGCCCAGGGCCTGCTGCTCATCGTTCTCCTCGCGGAGGCGATCGAGTTCGTCGAGGTGATCTGGACGCGGCATGGCGAGCGCCATTTCGCCCCCTTCGATCACACGCATGCCTATCCGACGAACAAGGTGTCGATCCATGTGCCTATCCACAACGAACCGCCGGAGATGGTGCGCGACACGCTGGCGGCGCTTTCGAAGCTCGACTATCCGAACTTCGAAGTGCTGATCCTCGACAACAACACCGTCGATCCCGAGGTCTGGCAGCCCGTACGCGATTACTGCGCGCAGCTCGGGCCGCGCTTCCGCTTCTTCCATCTGGAAAACTGGCCGGGCTTCAAGGCGGGCGCGCTCAATTTCGGCCTCAAGATGACGGCGGAAGACGCCGACATCGTCGCCGTCATCGACAGCGACTATCAGGTCTCGCCCGACTGGCTCCGCACCATGGTCCCCTATTTCGAGAAGCAGGATGTGGGCTTC
>JAJXZC010000058.1 GCA_021780275.1 Pseudomonadota bacterium | reverse complement strand
TTTACGGGCAGCGCGCTTGCAAGTCGCGGCGAGCAATATGAGCGCTTCTATCTGGCGTCCGGCGCGCGCAACCAGCAAGTTGCCCACATGATCGCAGATCGCGCCCGTGCGGACAGGCTCGTCGATCGTTTCGTCAAGGAAGACGCGCCGCTGGCTCCGGCTACCAAGCTCGCGGAGGCCGTGTGATGCGTGGCAACAGCGTGAAGGTCGCAGGCGTCGATGTCTCGACCGACCACTGGATTGGCGGACGGCGGGTTTCTTCCGCGAACCGTTTCGCGGACATCTCGCCCATCGACGGTTCGCATCTCGCCGACGTCGCCGCTGGCGGCAAGGCGGAAATCGATCAGGCCGTCGCCGCCGCCCGCAAGGCCTTTCCCGCCTGGGCGGCGCTGGGGCCGAAGGGCCGGCTGCCAATCCTCAAGCGCTTCGCCGAAGGCCTGCGGGCGCGGGCGAACGAGCTTGCGGCGGTGGAGACCATGGATAATGGCTCGCTGCTTCTCGGCAACGTCCATCGCGTGGTGCCGCGCGCCGCGCAGAACATCGAGTTCTTCGCCGATTGGGCGACGACGCTCGACGGTCATTCGATCGAGGGGCCGGAAGTCGTCAATCATGTGAAATACGATCCGGCGGGCGTTGCGGCGCTCATCACGCCGTGGAACGCGCCTCTGATGCTGACGACATGGAAGGTCGGCCCCGCGCTTGCCGCCGGCAATACGGTCGTCGTGAAGCCACCGGAGTGGGCGCCCCTCACCTGCTCGCTGATGGCCGACATTGCGCATGCGGCGGGCGTTCCCGCGGGCGTTCTCAATGTCGTGCAGGGAATTGGCGAGGAGGCGGGTGACGCACTCGTCAATCATCCGGATGTCGACCGCATCAGCTTCACCGGCTCGACGGACACGGCGAAGATCATCGGCCAGGCAGCGGCGCGATCGATCACGCCGATGAGCTCGGAACTTGGCGGCAAGTCGCCCTTCATCGTCTGCGCCGACGCCGATCTCGATGCCGCCGCCCAGACTGTCGCCGCGCAGTATATGAACGCCGGTCAGGTCTGCCTCGCCGGCACGCGCGTCATGGTCGAGAAGTCGATCGAAGAGAACTTTCTCGACAAGGTTCGCGTTGCCGCAAGCCACATGGTCGTCGGCGATCCACGCGACAAGGACACGCGTGTCGGGCCGCTCATTACCAAAGAGCATTTCGAGCGCGTCGCGGGTTTCGTCGATCGTGCCAAGGCCGACGGCGCGGTGCCGCTCTGGGGCGGATCGCGCGCCAATTTCGGTGAGCTCTATTTCGAGCCGACGCTGTTCGCCAATGTGAGCCCGTCGCTGGAGATCGCGCAGCGGGAGGTCTTCGGCCCCGTGCTTACCTGGCAGAGCTTCACTTCCGACGACGAGGTGATCGAGCTTGCCAACAACACACGCTACGGCCTGGCGGCGACACTCTTCAGCCGCAACGAGACGCGTGCGACGAAGATTGCCTCGCAGGTCGTAGCGGGTACCGTCTGGGTGAATTGCTTCTTCGTCCGCGATCTCGCGGCGCCATTCGGCGGAAGCCGCGACTCCGGCATCGGCCGCGAAGGCGGCACATGGAGCTTCGACTTCTACACGGACATCAAGAACATATCGATCCGCAAGGGGTCGTTCGCCTGAGGGAGGGCACGAAGATGGTTCAGATCACGGAACTCGGTTACGCAGGGTTCGGCGTCAAGAGTCTCGCTCAATGGAAGGACTTCGCCGCCAACATCCTCGGTTTCGAGGTGGTCGACGAGGGCGAGGCCAAGCGTTGCTATTTCCGCATGGATTATTGGCATCATCGCCTGATCGTCGAGGAAGACGGGAGAGACGATCTGAACTTCCTCGGTTTCCGCGTGGCGGGTGTCGAGGAATTCAGGGAAATGTACAAGACGCTGACGGATGCGGGCGTGAAGGTCCGCATCGGCTCGCAAGAGGAATCCGACGACCGTCGCGTGCTTGAAGTCATGAAGCTCGAGGACGCGAGCGGGAACCCGATCGAAATCTTCCACGGCCCGCAGATCCAGTTTGACAAGCCCTTTCATTCGGGGCGCAGGATGCACGGAAAATTCAAGACCGGCGGCGGTGGGCTCGGACATCTGATCCTGCGCGAGACGGTTGGCTTCGAGAAGACCTACGAATTCTACAAGTTGCTCGGCATGCGTGGTGGTATCGAGTACCGCATACCGATCCCCGGTCTTCCCCGGCCATTCGATCTGATGTTCCTGCACTGCAACGAACGCGATCATACGCTCGCCTTCGGACCGCCCGGCGAAAAGCGCATCAACCACATGATGTTCGAGGTCGAGAACTTTGACGACGTCGGGCTGACCTACGAGATCGTGAAGGAAAACAAGGTACCGATCGCAATCGAGCCGGGGCGCCATGCCAACGATCACATGTATTCCTTCTATTTCATCAACCCGTCTGGATGGATGTGCGAGATCGGATGGGGCGCCCGCGCGGCGACGCATCAGTCTGAATATTATCAGCGCGACACCTATGGCCACGGGCCTGTCGAGGGTGTCACCAGGGGCGTCATGGAGACGGCGGCCGACTAGGCGTCGCCGAAATCCCGTCCGGTGCCTCCCCCGAAATGGGTGCCGGAGAGTTGGGGAGCGCGCCGGATGCGCTCCCCGTGCTTTTCAAGCGATCCGCAAGTCGATCAATCAATCTGGGAGGAATGAATGTCGGTTCTGAACGGCCCCCGCGAGGAATGGCGCCGCATCATGCATGAAGGCGTGCCGACCTGGGTACGCCCCGAAGGTGACAGGCTGCGGCTTGGTGATGGGAGGACGGTGGCGGACGCCGATGCGATCTACATGCCGCCTTGCGATCCGACCAAGATTATCTGCATTCATCTGAACTACGATTCCCGTCGCGTCGAGTTCAAGGCGCCACCGCTGGTGACGCCGACCTATTTCCAGAAGCCGCTGACGACTCTCAACGCGCATCGCGGGTTTCTCAACCGTCCGGCGAATTGCAAATATCTTAATTACGAGGGCGAGATCGCCGCGATTGTCGGCAAGCCCATGCGCAATGTCGCGCGCGAGGATGTGTGGGACCATCTTGCGGGCTTTGCCCCGGCGAACGACGTCGGCGCGCAGGACTTCCGCGACACCG
>JAJXZC010000292.1 GCA_021780275.1 Pseudomonadota bacterium | reverse complement strand
CGATACGTGTAGCATCGGCGAGCGTCATGAAAGTGCGATGACGCCAGACCTCGCGCGGTTCGGGGAAGTCGCTGCGGAAGTGACCGCCGCGGCTTTCCTCGCGCGCCAGGGCGCCCGCCGCGATGAGACGTGCGGTCGTTGCGAGATTGCTGAAGAGATTGGTCGCGCCCGCCGTCTGTTCCAGACGTGCGATGTCGCCAAGCGCCTGCACCATGCCTTCGCGATTGCGGATGACGCCGACGAAGGAAGTCATCGTCTGGCGGAGCTGCATGACGAGCAGCGGAGAGACGGGCAGCGACGGATCGAGTGTCGGCGCAAGCAGCTCGCTTGTCGCTTCAGCGAGTTCGCTCGCCGCAATGTCTTCCGCGATGCGTGCGCCATAGACGACGGCTTCGAGGAGAGAGTTGGAGGCAAGACGGTTCGCGCCATGCGCGCCGGTGGAAGTGACTTCGCCGCAGGCCCAGAGGCCATCGAGACTTGTGCGGCCGCGTTCGTCCACGCGGATCCCGCCCATGTGGTAATGCGCGGCAGGCGCCACGGGGATCGGATCGCGCAGAGGGTCGATGCCCATGCTCACGCAGTTTTCATAGACGGTGGGGAAAGCTTCCGGCAGACGGTCGCCAAGGCACTGGCGTGTGTCGAGGAAGACAGGCCGTCCCGCCGCGATCTCGCGATAGATGGAGCGCGCTACCACATCGCGCGGCGCAAGCTCGGCGTCCGGATGCACGGCAGGCATGAAGCGGCGTCCCTGACCATCGACAAGGATCGCGCCTTCGCCACGCAGCGCCTCGGTGACGAGCGGAGCAGGGTCGCGCGTGCCTGCGATGGCGGTCGGGTGGAACTGGACGAATTCAGGGTCGGCGATTTCCGCGCCTGCGCGCGCCGCCATGGCGATGCCCTGGCCCTGCGCCTGTACGGGGTTTGTCGTCACCGCGAAAAGCTGTCCGACGCCGCCGGAAGCAAAGACGGTGGCGCGTGCGCTGACGCTCAACACATCGCCTTCCGCGCCATGGGCATGGACGCCGACGATGCGCTCGCCCGACTTGATGAGTTCGAAGGCCGAATAGCCTTCGATGACCTTGATGCTGGGCGTTGCACGGACGGAGGCGACCAGCGCTTCCATGATGGCGCGTCCGGCCCGGTCGCCGCGCACGCGCACGATGCGGCGATGGCTGTGGGCGGCTTCCTGTCCGAGAGAGAGCTTGCCTTCGAGATCGCGGTCGAAGGGCACGCCAAGACGGAGAAGATCGGCGATGCGGTCGCCCGCTTCCTGCGCAATGCGCAGCATGACGGCTTCGTCCACGATGCCCGCGCCTGCAACGACCGTATCGGCGGTATGCGATTCCGGTGTGTCGCCGACATCGACGCTCGCCGCAATGCCGCCCTGCGCCCAGGCGCTTGAGGCGCCGTCGCCGATGGGCGCGGCGGCAAGCACGGTGACGGGGCGGGGCGCGAGTTTGAGGGCTGTGAAAAGCCCGGCCAAACCTGCGCCGACAATCAGGACATCACCGGCATCGACGATCTTGCGCTTGGACATGGGTGCCTCTCGACACGCTGACTGACGATTGTCAGTTCTTGAGATTGATCATCCGTTCGACGGCGAGGCGCGCGCGATCGGCGACGATGGGATCGACCGTCACTTCCTCACGCATATAGACCAGGCTGTCGAGAATGTTCTTCAGCGAAATGCGCTTCATATGCGGGCAGAGATTGCAGGGACGCACGAATTCGACATCCGGGTTTTCCACCGCCACATTGTCGCTCATCGAGCATTCCGTCACCATGACGACGCGGGCAGGCTTGTGTTCCTTCACCCAGTTGATCATGCCGCTGGTGGAACCCGCGAAGTCTGCTTCCGCGACGACTTCCGGCGGGCATTCGGGATGCGCGATGATGACGATATTGGGATCGTCCTTGCGATACTGGCGCAGCTCTTCCGGCGTGAAGCGCTCATGCACTTCGCAATGGCCCTTCCAGGCGATGACCTTGACGTCGGTCTGCTTGGCGATGTTCTGCGCGAGATATTCGTCCGGAATGCAGAGCACGCGATCCGTGCCGAAGCTTTCGACGACCTTCAGCGCATTGGAGGACGTGCAGCAGATGTCGCTTTCCGCCTTCACTTCGGCAGACGTGTTCACATAGGTGATGACGGGGACACCCGGATACTGCTGGCGCAGCAGACGCACATCGGCGCCCGTGATGCTATCGGCGAGCGAGCAACCGGCCTTCACATCGGGAATGAGCACGGTTTTTTCAGGGTTCAGCAGCTTCGACGTTTCCGCCATGAAGTGCACGCCGCACTGGATGATCGTGCTGGCTTCGACCTTGGTCGCTTCCTTGGCAAGTTGCAGGCTGTCGCCAGCGATGTCGGCGACGCAGTGGAAGATTTCCGGCGTCTGATAGTTATGCGCGAGAATGACGGCGTCGCGCTCTTTCTTCAGACGGTTGATGGCATGGATATAAGGAGCAAAGAAGGGCCATTCGACCGACGGCACCACATGCTTCACCTTTTCGTAAAGCGGGGCCATCTCCTTGGCGAGACCGGGCGTGTATTCCAGTTCCGGCATTTCGACCGGCTTGAATACACGTGCTTTAGGCTTCGTGGGCGCGGTGTCGCGCTTGAGTTCGCCTGCCAGTGCCATCTTCTTCACTCCTAATAATGCTCAACTTGAGCATATTGTAGGGATCAAAAACACCGACGCCTCCATGAGGGTCGGGCTCGAATTGGAGATATGCTACTCTTGAGCATTATCAAGCGTCAACCATGAATATATTACGACGGCGAGATGCCGCGGTTCACGGTTGAACAGGCCTAACTATTTGATTTTATTCAGGTTGTAGCCCGGCTCTTGCTGGGCGCGAGGCGCAATCCGGGGGCGGGACGCTCGTTCAGGACTTCGCGGCGGAAGCGGAACTGTTCGGCGGGGCGACCGCCGGTGCGGGTGGTCATGCGGCCCGTGCGCTCGACAAGCCCGCCTTTTTCGACGAGACGGCGGAAGTTCTGCTTGTGGACATGGAGGCCGAGCAGCGCTTCCACGGTCCGCTGAAGCTCATAAAGCGTGAAGACCGGCGGCATGAGTTCGAAGGCGACGGGGCGATACTTGAGCTTGGCGCGAAGGCGGCTCATGGCGGT
>JAJXZC010000315.1 GCA_021780275.1 Pseudomonadota bacterium | reverse complement strand
GAAGTTGCCCCCCATATATTCATAGAAACGACGGGCCACGGCATTTTCTTCCAGCACCCAGAGATGCGCTGTGCGATGGCCCATGCAGGAAATTTCGTCGAAGCAATGGCCGAGAAGCGCTGCGCCAACGCCGTGACATTGATCGGCCTTGCGAACATAGAGCGTGGTGACCTCATCGCCCCTGACGTGACCGAAGCCGACGCCCTCGCCCGATTGCTCGGCTACCCAGGCGATCCCATGGCGAAGGCCTTGCGCCCATTCGCGCTTTGAGCGCCCTACATCCAATCCATCGAGAAGAGCTTGCGGCAGCATGCCGGGATAGGTTTCGCGCCAGCAGTCAACCTTGAGGCGTGCGATCAGGCCCTCGTCCTGATCGGGCCAGGCCATGCGACAAAAATATTTCGTCAGCACACTCATAGACTAACTATGCCATGACATTGGCAGCGTGCAAACCCAGGAAGGATGACATCTCTGGCCCCGCAAGTTTCCGTAATTGGCTCTGTATGGGCGGCATGGCTGGGGCTAGAAATCCTTACCTTTTAACGAGAGACAACCCATGTCATCGCCCGAAATCATTGCCATACCGCTCTCGACAGATGGCGTCACGCTGGAGCCACTCGCGGAAGCGCACCGCAAGGGCATGGCTGCTGCGGCGAGCGACCCTGTCATCTGGCGCTATCTGCCATGGGATGCCTCGGGCGACGGCTTCGACCGCTGGTTCGACGCTACGCTGGCGAACGTCAACAACGACGCGATCTGGGCTGTGCGGCGGCAGAGCGATGGCGCGATTGTCGGCTCCACGCGCTATCTGAACATCACGGCGCATGACCTGTGCGTCGAAATCGGCGGCACATGGTATGCGCCCGACGTCTGGGGCGGGATCGTCAATCCGGCCTGCAAGTTCATGCTCATGCAATATGGCTTCGAGACGCTGGAATTGAACCGGATCGAACTCAAGACCGACGCCCGCAACGAGCGCTCGCAAAAGGCCATCGCCCGGCTCGGCGCGCAGCGGGAAGGCCTCTTCCGACGGCATATGGTCATGCCCGACGGGCATATCCGCGACACGGTCTATTTCTCCGTTATCCGCGAGGAATGGCCGCAGGTGAAGGCAGGATTGCTGGCAAGGCTTGCCAGCTTCGGGACGACATGCGAGACATCAGCCTCCTGAAATCTCGTATCCTGTAATGGCGTCATGACCTCTGCATCCCTGCTCTTCGATCTCGACGGCACGCTGGCCGACACGGCGGGCGATCTTTGCGAAACGATGAATGTGATCCTGAAGCGGCACGGGCGCGAACGCGTGCCGGAATCGCGGGTTCGTCATCTCGTCGGCGGCGGCGCGCGGTTGCTGATGCAGCGCGGCTTTGCGGAAACGGGAACGCCTGCGACCGAAGAACAGCTCGACCAGCTGTTTCAGGAATTCATCGAATATTATTCCGCCCATATCGCCGACCACACGAAGCTATGGCCGGGGATCGAGCCCCTGCTGACGCGGCTCAGGGATGAAGACGTGAAGCTCGCGGTCTGCACCAACAAGGTGGAGCATCTGGCGAGGCAACTGCTCGCCGAATTGCGCATTGATCATTACTTTCCGGTCGTCATTGGCGGCGACACGCTGCCGGTGAAGAAGCCTGATCCGGAACATCTCTTTGAGGCCGTGCGTTTGCTCGGTGGCGAACGGTCGAGCGCGATCATGGTGGGCGACAGCGAAACGGATATCGATGCCGCGCTCAATGCGAAAATGCCGTCGATCTGCGTAAGCTTCGGCTATTCGCGCCAGCCTGTGCCGGAACTCGGCGCGGATGTGGTCATCGATCACTTCGACGAATTCCCTGCTGCGCTGGCGCGCCTGTTGCCGTCGCACTTCAACGGCTGGCGCTAGATCACTTTCAGCCGCCTGTCGCCATCGACAAGCTCGATGTCTGCGTAATCGCAAATGCCTTCGCCACGCTGAAAGACGCTGACGGCGATGAGCCAGACGCGGACAATGCGCTGCGGCGGTGCGCCAATGGCTTTCGCGTAGTCCGCCTTGACGGGACGCTCCTCGGAAAGCCACTTGCCGAGATCCTTCGGGTTCGAGCGCAGCACCCAATGGGTTTCGACCTTATCCCAATAGGCCAGTGGACATTTGAAGATCGTGCCTTCGGCGAGCCTGCCCGACCACATGTAGGTCAGGTCCTGTCCGTTATCGAATTCGACCGCGATGGACAGATAGTCATGCGTAAGCTGGATATCTTCCGGCAGATCGGTCGGCAGCTTGTCGACCTTCCAACGCCATGAAAGGTGCGTCGTATCGGTCAAGGGAAAGTCGGCGGGAAACTGGAGGATGCCGACATCTTCCTTCGTATGGCAATGAATGTGCCGGTCGCCCGCTTCGCGCGTGTCGCGATAGATCGCGCCGCGCCCGAGACGCCAGAGATAGTGCCAGCCCTCAGGCGTCGCGACGGGCCTTTGTGCCTCGTCGAGTGCGCGGGTAACGAAATTCTGATAGTCGCCAACCTGAAGCAGCGCCTTCAGACCATCGATGGCGTCGCCTTTCCAGACAATGACGCAGACTTCGAGCGCGCCGCTGATGCCTTTGCGCGGGAAAGCAGGATCGAAGCTCCCCCGCTCGTCAGCCCATTCGCCGGGCGGCTTGGCCACGAGATAGATCGGACCGCCCTGCGCAATACTCAGAGTGCCCACATCGCCCGGCGTCTTGACGATGGTGCCCTCGCCTGCGCGGAGCCAGATGCCGAGGCGCGCACCGAAGCGCATGTCAAAGAGTTTGGAGGCCCAGAGCGTACCGGTCGCCATGACTGTGATCTGCTCACCGGGCTCGATATTGATCCCCGTTTCGGCCCAACCGCTTTCGTCGGCTTCAAGCGTGAGCACCCGTGCGGTGCGGATGTGAGGCACGACAGCGGGATCGGCCAGAAAGGAGGAAAACGCCGCCTCGAAACGCTCACCGTCCGCGGCGGGCTGACCGGTACCGGAAAGCGTCTTGAAGGCCCCGCGCGCCGCCAGACGCGCCATGGTGCCTATGGTCCTCAGACTGCCGGCTGCGGCCATGATTCCCTCCCCCATCTGCCCTTTTTGCGGGCTCAATGAGGGCCAGCATAACCATTCCGCCCGCTCTCGTCGCTTTTTCCCTCT
>JAJXZC010000734.1 GCA_021780275.1 Pseudomonadota bacterium | reverse complement strand
CGCCTATCACAGCTTCAAGCTGGGTCTCGCAAAGACCGTTCTGCAAGCGGAAGTCGAGTATATAGCCGACAATCGCCACTTGCTGGCGCGGCATGAAACCAACCGGAAGCGAGGGGCGGCAAAACGCGCCTAGGCACGGACGGGGTTATGCTGCATCGATTGACACGTTGCGCAGGACGCGCTCCGTCGGCAAGGTCGCGCGCACCCGCGTCCCCTTGTCGAGCACGCTTTCGATCCAGAGCCGTCCTCCATGCGCCTCGACCATCGCCTTGGTGAGCGGCAGGCCAAGCCCCGTTCCCGCCCGTGTGCGCGTGAAGGAGTTTTCTACCTGCTCGAAGGGTTCGAGCACCTTTTCGAGCTTGTCCGCCGGAATGCCGATACCGGTGTCGGCCACCGCGAGTTCAAGCCCGCCATCGGTACGTTCGGCGAAGGACAGCGTGATCCGTCCGCCCGCAGGCGTGAACTTGATGGCATTCGACAGAAGATTGACGAGGATACGCCGCATCTGCTGCTCGTCCGCCATGACATGCGGAAGGTCGCTCGATACGCGCATTTCGAGCTTCACCCGCGCCGTCTCGACCGACTGGCGCAGCATGCGCGTCACCTCCTCGCAGATTTCGAGCGGACAGATCTCGGCATCGTGAAGGTCGAAGCGCCCTGCCTCGATCTTCGCCATGTCGAGCAGTTCATTGATCATGTGCAGCAGGTGAACGCCGCTGCCGTGAATATCGTGCACATATTCGAGATAGCGCGATGGCTGAATCTCGCCGAAGAGTTCCATGCGCATCAGGTCGGCAAAGCCGATAATGGCATTGAGCGGCGTGCGCAGCTCATGGCTCATGCTGGCAAGGAACTGCGTCTTGCTTTCACTTGCCGCTTCCGCGCGCCGGCGTTGCTGCTCCAGCTCCTCGGCACGGCGCATATTGATTTCCGCCATGACGCGCATCAGCACGGCGGCGGAGCCGAGACCGATATATTGCCCCTTCTCGACGACGATGAAGCCCTGCAGCGGCGAACTGCCGGCGAGTTCGGAAAGCCGCGCGTTGATTTCCTCGCAACTGGCGCTCGCGTCGACGATGGTCGGAGACTTATGCATCAGAGCGGTGATGGGCTGGCGGCCATAGATCTCGCGCCCATACATGCGCACATAGACGAGCATGAAATCCAGCCGGTTCACGAGTCCGACGGGGCGGCCCCGATCCACCACGGGTATGTTCAGCACGTCGCCATCGGAAAGAAGAAAATCGAAGACCTCGGCGCACGTGATATCCGGGTCGATCGGCTCGACCGGTTCAGCTAGCTCGCGGGCTGTCGTCGTCATCATCCTGAACTCGAGGCTGAAGAATCATGGGCGCTTCCGCGCTCCTTATCGCTCGGGCTTCCTTTACCACTGACTAAAACCGCGCCTTTCCAATGACTTGTCAAAAAAATTTCACATTGATCGCCGCCTGAGCAAGCATCGAACCGACAAACGCGATAGAAGGCGGCAGGGGAAAGCACATATCGGCGCAATCAACGCCGTGCGAAAGCGAGGGGAGCGTCATGGAGGGGGAGCCGGCGGCTAAAGCCACCACTGGCCGAGGCAACCAGTTCACCTGGTACATGTCTGGCGTCTGGATCTATTTCTTTTCAGCCGGCATTCAGGGCGTCCTCTTTCCATGGATCGTTGCCATCGTCCTGCACGAAAGCTCCGACCGAGTCGGCATCGCCCAGATGCTTTCCATGCTCCCCATGATGGTGCTCGGCCTCTTCGGCGGCGCCATGGCGGACCGGCGCGAACTCCGCAGCCACCTTCTCCGCCTGCAGCTCGTCGCCATCGTTCCACCCGCGATCCTCGCCGTGCTGATCTTTACCGGCTGGCTCAGCTATCCGCTGATGGTTTGCTACGCGCTGCTCATGTCCGCCCTTGGCGGTTATGTCATGCCCGCTCGGGACGCCATGCTGTCGCGCGTCGCCACCTCTCGGCCCGGCGGGCATATCCAGCACGCCGTCGCCCTGGTCATGGGCGGGCAGTTCCTCGCTCAGGTAATCGGCTATCTCGTCGCAGGTAGCGCGGCCGTCGTCGGCGCGCCCGCGCTCCTCATTCTCCAATGCACGGGCCTCGGGCTTGCCGCCTTCACAACCTCGCAGCTCTCCGTCATCCCGCCGACGCCGCGCCCCGGCACGCCTTCAAGGCGTTCCCCCTTCCGCGATGTGCGCGAAGGGCTCGAAGCGGTCTGGCGGCATGACAGCATCCGGCCTGTGCTGCTCTACAGCTTCTTTTCCGGCGTGCTCTTCATGGGCGTCTTTCTGGTGCTTTTCCCGATCCTCGTCCGCGACGTCTATCACGGCACGTCCTTCGCGATCGGTTTCCTCAACATGTGCTTCTTCGGCGGCATCGGCTTTTCATCGCTGATGCTCAGCCGCTTCCGTCCGATCAAGCGTCAGGGCCGCGCGATGATGCTGACGGGCTTCACCGGCTCTGTCGTCACCATACTCATGCATTTCTGCCCGCCGCTCTGGGCCGTGAACCTGCTCGCGCTGATCTGGGGCCTGTCCGGCGGCATTGCGATGAGCCAGTCCCGCGCTATCGTCCAGGAGGCGGCGACGGAAGCTCTGCGCGCCCGCATGCTTGCCGCATTCCAGCTCGGCTCGATCGGCGGCGGTCCCATCGGCGCGCTGCTCACCGGTTTTGTTACTAAATGGCTCGGCCCGCTCAACGCGCTGCTGGTGCCCTGCACCCTCATGATGGCACTCTGGCTCGCGATCTTCTTCCTCACGCCGCTCTGGAACGTCGAGGCGCAAAACCGCAACTACACGCCCAATCCTTGATCCCGGACCGGATTGTGTCAGCATCCCGGACGGATCCGCAGCGCCCCTGAAAGACATCCCTTATGAACAAGTCGATTGAAGCCGGTTTGAGCAAGGTACCTGCCGTCACCCTCGCCTTCTGGATCATCAAGATCGCGGCAACGACACTGGGCGAAACGGGCGGCGACGCCGTGTCCATGTCGCTCGATCTCGGCTATGCGGTCAGCAGCGTCATCTTCATCGGAATATTTCTCGTCGCGGTCATCGCCCAGGTCAGAGCCAGGGCGTTCCATCCCTTCCTCTATTGGGCGGTCGTCATCGCAACGACGACGGCGGGAACGACGATGG
>JAJXZC010000622.1 GCA_021780275.1 Pseudomonadota bacterium | reverse complement strand
GACATAAGAAATTGACCCGCACGATCCCGGCGCGGCGCAACTGGCGCATCTGTGTGATGTCGATCCTTGAAAAGTTCATTCGAATGAATTAGCTTCTATCGCATGAAAAGGGAAGAGCCTCTCATGAAAACGGACGCAGCGGCACCCAGCGGACACGAAATGCGGAGCGCAAAAACGCGCTCTCGATTGATTGAGGCTGCGATCGAGGTGATCGGTGCTGTCGGATATGAAGGAGCGAGCACGCGCGCGCTGGCAAATGCGGCGAAAGCCAATCTCTCGGCCATTCCTTACCATTTCGGAGGGAAGAAGGAATTGTATCTGGCGGCCGCAGAGACGATTGCGGAGTATGCCCATGTTCGTTTCGGGGAGATAGCCAGTATCCTGGAAGGGCCGCAGACAGGTGACAAAGCTGCTCGCTTCGAAGAAGCACTGGTACGCCTCCTGCATTTCCTCCTGAGGGATACCGAGCCGCACGCGTGGACGATGTTTGTGGCGCGGTGTGCCTATGACAATGACGAGGCTTTCGCTCTTATCCATGAGCGGGCGATCGCGCCCTTATTGGAGCATCTCGTCGAGTTCGCGGGCGATTTTTGCAAAGGCATCCCCAAGGGCGAGGCGCTTCGGCTGCGCATAAACGCGGTCGTCACCGCGATCATCAGTTTCAGGTTTCTTCGCGGCATCCTGCTTCGCGGCATGGGCTGGAAAAAAATTCAGGACAGTGGCGCCTGTCAGATCGAAGAGATGATCCGCGACCTCTGCCACAGTGATTTCCTGGAAGTCCGGCTTTCCCAATAACACGTGAGCGAAAACGCGGCCGGTTCGGAGCATTTCATCGTTCTCTATCCTCAAACAAGCAAGGAAGCACGCAATGACCGAACAATCTTATGCGCATGAGAGCGTCGCCTGGGCAAAACAGCGGCTCGATGACTTGGACACGATCATATCGGAGGTGGAGAAATCCTCCGCCAACTTGAAGGAGAGCGCACGTAAGGAGGCCGACCGCGCGCTGGCACGCTTGCAAGAATCCCAGGTCGATCTGCAGAAATATTACGACGGCCTGCGCACGGAGGCCGATACCGTCAAGCGCAGCACCCAGGAATTTCAAAACGCAATCGAGGCCGAATGGGTCGAGGTCGAATCGACGTTCCAGTCTTTCCTGTCGGCTGCCGGGGATCAGGCGGATACGGTACGCGATGTCGTTGCCGCGCGCGCGCAAGCCCAGCGCCGGTCGTGGGAGGCATCCCTGACAGCCCTGCGCAAACAGGCGACTGAGATCGTGGACAAGGCGCGGGGCGAGTTCGACGCCGCGATCAAGCGCCTGTCGGACGAGACCGAGAAATTCCAGAGCCGGATCGGTGAGGTCAAGGATGCTGGCGACCAGTCCTGGAACGCCGTGAAGAGCGGACTTGCCGAGGCCAGGGCCGTTCATGACCGTACAACCCAGAAGATCAAGGAGGCGCTCTCGAAGCTGCTCTAACGCGGTCCCTTCGACTCGCAACTATCCCAGTTCAATCTCCAAGGGAGACATTATATGAAATTACATTCTTGGGCTCTTTGCCTTGCAATCCTTGCCGAGGTCACGCTTCTCGCAGCTCCGTCCGGCTTTGCGCAGGATCAGGCCTCGCACGCCGCTGCGTCCAATCAGGACCAGCCTTCGTCGGCCCGACAGGCGATACAGTGGTCGCAGGACCGGCTCTCCGAATTCGACGCCGCCATCGCCAGCCTAGAGCAGGACCTCGCCAAGCGCCAGGCGGATGTCCGTGCAAAGGCCGACGCCACGCTCAAGGAACTTCGCGACACGCGGGAGGCATATCGGCTCAAGGCCGAAGAAGCCGCAGCCAACGCGCGGATCTGGACGGATACTCAGGTCGCCGATGCACGCAAAGCGCTCGACGAAAGCTTGACCGCATTCCAGGCCAAGGTGGGTGTATATCTTGATACGGTAAAGGCCGATCTCGCTACCCGTCAAGCCGTACTGGAGGCTGAATTCGAGGCCCGCCAAAAGGCATGGCAGAAATCGATCGATGGGCTGCGCACTGAAGCCGACAAGCTCGCCGCCAAGCAGAGAGCGGACATTGACGCCCGCATCGACGCCCTCAAGGCTCAGGTCGATGAGGCAAAGGCACGGGTCGGACGCCTTCAGACGGCCTCGCGCGAAGCATGGGACGCCGTGACGCGAAACTATGCCGACGCCCAGCAGCGCTTCGCCGACACATACAACTCGATCCGCAAGTCCATCAAGGACGCAACCCAGTAGTCCTATACGCTCGGCCCAGGGGGAGGACTCGTTTCGATCCTCTCCCCTCCGGGCGGATAGGCTCTCCTCATGCGCAAGAATCGCGGAGAAGACAATGAGCCTTAAGAGTGAAATCGCGGCCTTGCGCGCGGAAATAGACGCCCGAGCCCACGGAGCCGCGGCCGAGCGAAGAAGCCCGAGCCCCTCGCCTCGCGTGGAGGAGCAGCAGGCGAGCGGCACGCATGACCCGCATGACATCGAGACGCTCCTGAATATGCTGAACGAGACACTCGAGGAGTTCGCCGAAGAGCTGAACAAGTACCCCAGATTGACCGCGCTCAGCGCGCTCGGCGTCGGCCTTGTGCTCGGCGTCGTTATCGGTCGCCGGCTCCGCTGACCGTTTTTCGCTCCAATCGAAAGGCCAAACCATGTCCACTCTCAGCTCGGCAAAACTTTATGCCCGGATGGCGCTTCTTCGCCGCCAGGTCCTCCTCCGGCAACTGATCCGGCGCACGATGGCGGGCGCGTTGGCGGTCGCGGCGATCATCGTCGCCGCCGGTCTTGCGACCTACGCTCTGTTCCTGACGATCCGGGTTCCGTTCGGCGACCTCGGAGCTACCTTGACAATCGCTGCGATCTATCTTGCGGCAGCCCTTATCTTACTGGTCTACGCCCTGCGGGAGCCGGCCTCGCCCGAGCTCGAAGCGCTCGCGGAAATGGAGGCGGCCGCGCTCGAGACCGCGATGGCGGACTCACAGGGGATGGTAGAGATGTTCACAGCCGCAGGGCATCGCATCGAGAGCCTTGGCGATAGCCTTACACTTGGTGTCGGTATCCTGTCAGCGCTGCGCAAACTGCTGGCGCCCCGCAAATCTTGAACAAGCCGTTGCAGGACCGTCCGTTCAGAGATGGCGCTATTG
>JAJXZC010000029.1 GCA_021780275.1 Pseudomonadota bacterium | reverse complement strand
CCTTCAGCCGCTCCCGTAGCAATTCGTCGTCGACGAAGCGCCACGCATTCTGCATCGCCTCGATCAGGGAACCCTCGTTGTAGCGCGGCGGCGGCCGGGTCTCTTTGTCCTCGATTTTCGGGTCCCTCAGACGCGCGATCTCCCCGTTTTGCAGCGCCGGAAGCCATTGTGCCTCCTCGCCCTTCTCGTCAGCGGGCCGCCAATCCGGGAAGGCCGCGCGCCATCCCAAATCGATGGGTTGGCGTCCCGCAGCGCGGAAGGCGAAGCCTTTGACGTCGAGCGTGACGGTGGTCTGGCGATACCGGAAGTCGGGCATCAGGCTCGCCAGATAAGCGCGCGCGATGACGTCGAAGAGCTTCTTTTCGTCGAGGGAAAGGCGGGGCCAGATCTCCCGCAGTTTGTCGACCATGTTGACGTTCGGAATGACCGCGTGATGGCTCGCGCCTTCGAGGCCTTTGTCGTGAAACCCACCGCTCGCGCCTTTGCGAATAACCGGTGGATCAGGCACGGGGATCGCGCCGAACGACTGGCCGACGCGCAGCCCGGCGACGATTCTGGGCGCGTCCGAAATCAGGCTCTCGGGGAGATAGCGAACCTCCGCGCGCGGGTACGTGATGATTTTCTTGCCTTGACCATCATAGAGTTCCTGCGCGACTTCGAGCGTCTTGCTGGCCGACCAGCCAAACCGCGAGCCGCACAATTTTTGCAGCGACGGCAAGTCGTGCAGCTTGGGCGGCCCTTGACGCTTGTCCTCGACGCGCACCGCGAGCGGGCCCTCGAACCCTTGGGCCGCATCAACGACCTCCTTTGCGCTTTCGCGTTTGACGATTCGCTTCGTCGGCGCGTGTCGCATCTGAAATCGACCGCCCGCGACCTCGGCGGTGGCGATAACCTCGAAATACGCTTCAGGCTTGAATGCACGGATTTCCAACTCGCGTTTGCAGACGATGCCCAAGGTGGGCGTCTTCACTCGGCCAACGCCAATAACCCTTTTCGCGCCTCGCCCGAGCATGACGGTCGCGGTTCGGGTGAGCGACAGATTGTAGATTTGGTCTGCCTGCCGGCGCGCGACGGCGGCGGCATAAAGCTTGGCGTATTCGACGTTTGGCTTGGCTCGGTCGAAGGCGTCGCGGATCGTTTGCGGGTCCTGCGCGGTGAAAAGTACGCGCATCACCTGACCGCGATATTGATAGTGCTCCAGAATTTCCTGACCGATAAGCTGTCCCTCGCGGTCACAATCGGTAGCGAGCCAGACCCGCTTGGCGCCGCGCAACGCCTCCCGAATGGCTTTGAGCTTGGCAGCCTTGCTTCCGCCTTCGGCCGGGCGCGTGCCATAGAGGCCCTCGGGTCGAAGCAGGATTGGCGACCACCGCTTCCACGCCGGCACGGCCTCCTCGGGCTCCATGAGGTCCAGGAGGTGCCCTTCGGCTGGCAGAATCTCGCCATAGCGGGAGCCCACCGCGGAGCGGACGTCCTTGGCTTGGCTTGTTTTCTCGGTGATGACGATCTGATCGGCCATATTGGCTCGGCTTGCGGAAGGGATTCGCTTCGTGAACATATAGAGAACATAACGGCGGCGCAATCCGCGCACGCCGTCGCGCCAAGGTCGGGTTGGCCGGCCGAGCCTGGAAACTCGAGAAGCGGGCGGTCGGACTCGAAGTGAAAAAGGAAACCGGCATGCCGAACGAGATCGATGAATCGCCAACGATCCGCAATCACCCCACTCTGAACGCCAGCCCGGGGTGGCGCGCAGGCGGGAAACCGGCGATCTTCCCTCCCGCATGAAATCGCCGTCCGAAACATCGACCCAGGAGGTTCTCGCCGGTCTGGTCGAGCGGGTGACCTTTCACAATTCCGAGAACGGTTTCTGCGTTCTCAGGGCAAAGGCGCGCGGCCATCGCGATTTGGTGACCGTGGTCGGGCATGCCGCCATCATCTCCGCTGGCGAGTGGATCACCGCATCGGGCGCATGGACCAACGACCACACGCACGGCCAGCAGTTCAGGGCGCGGTTTCTGAAGACGTCGGCGCCTAGTTCGATCGACGGTATCGAAAAATATCTGGGCTCAGGCATGATACGCGGCATCGGGCCGATCTACGCGAAGAAATTGGTCAAGGCGTTCGCGGACAAGGTATTCGACGTCATCGAGGCCGAGCCCGACCGACTTCGCGAAGTGACGGGTATCGGGGCGGTTCGCGCCAACCGGATCACCGACGCTTGGGCCGAGCAGAAGATCGTGCGGGAGATCATGGTCTTTCTGCACAGCAATGGGGTCGGAACCGCTCGTGCGGTTCGCATTTTCAAAACCTACGGTGCGGACGCGGTCCAAATCATGAGCGAGAATCCGTATCGTCTCGCCCGCGACATCCGAGGCATCGGGTTCAAAACCGCGGATGCGATCGCCATGAAGCTTGGCGTCGAAAAGACGGCGATGATCCGTTTGAGGGCAGGAATTTCCTACGCGTTGACCGAGGCGATGGGCGAGGGTCACTGCGGACTGCCAACAAATAAACTGACCCCGCTTGCGCAGGAGCTGCTCGAAGCGCCACGCGAGCTAGTTCTTACCGCGCTCGAACTCGAACGGTCCGAGGGCAACGTAATCGCCGACAAGGTGGGCGACACCGACTGCACGTTCCTTGCGGGCTTACATCGCGCGGAGCAGGCGATTGCGGATCGGCTCACGCGAATCCTGAATGGCCAACTGCCCTGGGCGTGGATCGATCCCGAAAAAGCCGTTCCTTGGGTCGAGGCGCGCGGCGGTCTGAAGCTCGCTGAAAGTCAGCGGGCCGCGGTCCGTTTGGCTTTGAAGGCGAAGGCGCTTGTCATCACGGGCGGCCCGGGTGTCGGCAAGACGACGATCGTCAACTCGATCCTTCGGATTCTGGCGGCCAAGGGCGCAAAGCTCCTGCTCTGTGCGCCCACCGGGCGCGCCGCCAAGCGTATGACCGAGGCCACCGGCGTCCAGGCCAAGACGATCCACCGCCTCCTGGAGGTCGATCCTAAGGGTGGAGGGTTCAAGCGCAACGCGGACAATCCCCTCGACTGCGATTTGCTGGTAGTCGACGAGGCCTCCATGGTCGATGTCATGCTGATGCAGGCGCTGGTCAAAGCGATCCCCGACGGCTCGGCGCTGCTGATCGTCGGGGATATCGACCAA
>JAJXZC010000823.1 GCA_021780275.1 Pseudomonadota bacterium | reverse complement strand
TTATGTCGTCATCCAAATCTGGGATTGGCGGCGAATTATCGTGCCGCTTTCCTATTTTCTCCAAACCCCGTTCCAGAACTGGACGCGCGTTTCGTCCGAGCTCATCGGCACCGTCTTGCTGTGGGTGGATTACACGACGCCGGTCGAACAGGTCCGGCAGCAGCTGACCGAGATCGTCAAGGCTTCGAAGCTGTGGGACGGGCGTGTCGTCAATTTGCAAGTGACGGATGCGTCAGACCGCTGCATAGAGCTTCGGGCCCTGGCGAGTGCGGAGAATTCGCAAGAGGTCTGGGACTTGCGGTGCGAAATTCGCGAAAAGCTGATCGCTTTTTTGCAAGAGAACTATCCCGGCGCTTTGCCGAAGCAGCGCGCCGAATTGCAGGGATTGCCAAGCGAGATCGGCATGCACGCGGCGCCGACGGGACCGCGGCGCCCGGCCCGTGCCGACGCCTGAGCGCGTCGCATCAGCCGCCTTCGACCGCCTCGGCAACGAGCCAAGTGTGCCAGTCCTGCGAGGAGCCGTAGAACGCATTGCGGTCGACATAGCCGCGGATGCCGGGCACGCGGCCCTGGGCCGTATGCTGCCAGAAATTCCAATGCCGGCCGGCATATTTGACGTCGGGATAGCATTTCACGCTGCGCACCCACATCGGATAATCGACAAAGGCGCCGTCCGACAGCACGTCGCGATAGAAATCGACCGAGGTGTAGATGATCGGCCGTTTGCCATAGGCGTGTTCCATGGCCTCGAGCATTGTCTTCATCATCGCCAGCGCCTGTTCGCGCGGAATATGCACCGGGCAAGTCTGCGAAACGGGATTCCATTCGACATCGAGCACCGGCGGCAGCGCCTGCGGATCGCTCGGCACGTGCTGGATGAACCAGGCGGCCTGCTCCTCTGCCGGGCGGCACCAATAGGCGAAATGATAAGCGCCGCGCGGAATGCCCGCGGCCTTCGCCTCCATCCAGTTCTGATCGAATTTCGCGTCGACGCGGTCGCCGCCTTCGGTCGCCTTGATCCAGGCAAAACGCACGCCGGAACTGCGCACCGCATTCCAATCGATGTCGCCCTGGTAGCGCGACACATCGATGCCGTGGATTTCGAAATCGGCGGCAGTCGGATAGACTTCAGTATCAGGCACGGAGCCGGAACAGCCGGCAAGCATGAGGGCGCCCGCAAGACACAACACGGCGCTCAGGATCGGCGCCACCAAGGCTCCCATCCCCCGCCGGCACGCTGCCGGACAAATACCCCTCGGCACATCAGGACGTCGGATCATTCGGTCGATTTATCCGATGCCGGGTAACGACCCGTTAACACGCCGCAAAGCCCGTGCCGCATGACTCAGGCTTTGCCCCTCTGCCGCCATTCTTTCTGGCGCGATCTTGCGGCAATGAAAAGGCAAAGCCAGGGTTAAGAACCGGATAATTCCCTTAGCCGAGAGCTTAAGCTCAACCGATATCGGGCGCGAGCGCCGGCGCCTCGACGGATGCAAGCCGGCGCAAATCCGGCGGCGTCGCCTCGCCGGCCAGCGCCGCCAGCGCCGCATCGAGCGGCAGGCTCACCTGATCCTGCGTACCGAGACGGCGCACCGAGACGGTGCGCTCCTGTGCCTCGCGCTTGCCGACGACAAGCAGCACCGGGATTTTGGCGAGCGAATGCTCGCGCACCTTGTAGTTGATCTTCTCGTTGCGCAGATCGAATTCGGCGCGCAGGCCGAGCCTGCGTGCTTGCGTCACGACATCATAGGCATAGTCGTCGGCATCCTGGGTGATGGTGGCGACGACGATCTGCACCGGCGACAGCCAGAGCGGCAGATGGCCGGCATAATGTTCGATCAAAATGCCGGTGAAGCGCTCCAGCGAACCGAAACTCGCGCGGTGGATCATCACCGGCGTCTTCTTTTCGCTGTCGGCTCCGATGTAGAAGGCGCCGAAACGGCCCGGCAGATTGAAGTCGACCTGGGTCGTGCCGCATTGCCACTCGCGGCCGATGGCATCGCGCAGCGTATATTCGAGCTTTGGCCCGTAGAAGGCGCCTTCGCCGGGGCTGATCTGCGTCTTCAGGCCACGCGCCGTGAGCACATCGAGCACTTGCTGCAAAGCGGCTTCGGCTTTGTCCCAGGCCTCATCCGAGCCGACCCGCTTATCCGGCCGCGTCGAGAGTTTCACCACGACATCGTCGAAGCCGAAGTCTGCGTAGATCGACAGGATGAGATCGTTGATCTTCAGCGCTTCATCCATGATCTGGTCTTCGGTGCAGAAGATGTGCGCATCGTCCTGCGTGAAGGCGCGCACGCGCATGATGCCATGGATGGCGCCGGACGGCTCATAGCGATGCACGATGCCGAATTCGGCGATCTTCAGCGGCAGATCGCGATAGGACTTCAAACCGTTCTTGAAGATCTGGATATGCCCCGGACAATTCATCGGCTTCAACGCGAAGACGCGCTCGTCCTCGGTGATCGTCGTGAACATGTTTTCACGATAGGTCTGCCAATGACCGGACGTTTCCCACAGCGCACGGTCCAGCACTTGCGGTGTGTTGACCTCGACATAATCCGCCGCCTGTTGGCGCCGGCGCATATAGGCGATCAGCGTCTGAAACAGGGTCCAGCCCTTCGGATGCCAAAAGACCGTGCCCGGCCCTTCTTCCTGGAAATGGAACAGATCCATCTCGCGGCCGAGACGGCGATGGTCGCGCCGCTCCGCCTCCTCGATCTGCTTGAGATAAGCGTCGAGCTCGGCCTGTTTCGCAAAGGCCGTCGCATAGATGCGCTGCAGCATCGGCTTGTTGGAATCGCCGCGCCAATAGGCGCCGGCGACCTTCATCAGCCTGAAGGCGTTGCCAATCTTGCCGGTCGACGTCATGTGCGGCCCGCGACAGAGATCGAGCCATTCGCCCTGCTTATAGATTTTGAGATCCTGATCTTCCGGGATCGCGTCGACGAGCTCGACCTTGAAGGCCTCGCCATGTTCCTCGAACCAGGCTTTTGCCTGGTCGCGCGACCAGACTTCCTTGGTGAACGGCTTATCCCGCGCGATGATCTCCGCCATTTTCTTCTCGATGGCCGGAAAATCCTCGGGGGTGAACGGCGCATTGCGGAAGAAGTCGTAATAGAAGCCGTTCTCGATCACCGGGCCGATCGTCACCTGCGT
>JAJXZC010000558.1 GCA_021780275.1 Pseudomonadota bacterium | reverse complement strand
GGGTCTTCGGCCGTTATATCTCGGAAAATGCGCCGCGGCATGGCGCGGGTGCGCAGGTTATCCGCGATGCGATGGCGCTGGTGCCTCGCGAGGCGCTTGTCTCAGCGTGAGCCGATGATGGCCCAGGCGCCGCTCGCATTGAGAATGAGCTTGTCGCCTATGCGCAGTTCCGATCTGAGGAAACAGACCGAGCGTCCCTGACGCAGCAATTCGGCGCGGCCTTCGATCCAGTCGCCTTCGCGACCGGCGCCCACAAAATCCATGGTGAGCGTGATGGTGGCGCATGGCGCACCCTCAATCGCGTGGAAGACGAGGCTTCCCATCAACGTGTCGGCGAAGGTCGTGAGCATGCCGCCATGCACCACCCCGAAGGGATTGCAATGCTTGCGTGCGGCACGAAAGCCCCACACGGCCACGCCCTCGGACGTGTCCTGACGCTGGTAGAAGGGGCCTGCCAGAGTCTCGAAATTTTCCGAGCCTGAAGAAGCCCCCACGGGCACGAAGCCCGTGGGAATGTCGATGGTCATGTGTGCTCCCCCCGGAGACTGATCAGATCTTCTGGTCGTAGGCGCCCACTTCCGGATTGGCGGAAAGCCGCTTGTCGATCTCCGCGAAGATGCCGCGCATATTCGCTTCCGACACCGGGCTTTCAACCACGACGACGAGGCCGGGCTTGTTCGACGAGGCGCGCACGAGGCCCCAGGTGCCGTCTTCCAGCACCAGGCGGATGCCGTTCACCGTGATGAGGTCGCGGATCTTCTGGCCGAGGATCGTTTCGCCTTTCGCCTTCATGTCGGTGAAGAGCTTCACCATGCGTTCGACGACTTCATATTTCACTTCGTCGGGGCAGAAGGGCGACATGGTGGGCGAGCCCCAGGTCTTGGGCAGCGCCTCGCGCAGTTCCGACATCTTCTTTCCCGGATTGCGGTCGAGCATGTCGCAGATCGCGATGGCCGAGACGAGGCCGTCGTCATAGCCGCGGCCGATCGGCGGATTGAAGAAGTAGTGGCCGGACTTCTCGAAGCCGACCAGCGCGTTCAGCTCATGCGCGCGGCGCTTGATATAGGAATGGCCGGTCTTCCAGTAGTCGGTCTTTGCGCCATTGGCGATCAGCACCGGATCGGTGAGGAAGAGGCCGGTCGATTTCACGTCGACGACGAATTGCGCATTGGGAAAACGCGCCGAAAGATCGCGGGCGAGCATGACGCCCACCTTGTCGGCGAAAATTTCCTCGCCCGTATTGTCCACGACGCCGCAGCGGTCGCCGTCGCCGTCGAAGCCGAGGCCGACATCGGCGCCTTCCGCCAGAACCTTGTCGCGAAGGGCATGGAGCATTTCCATATCCTCCGGGTTCGGATTGTAGTTCGGGAAGGTGTAATCGAGCGAGCAATCGAGCGGGATCACTTCGGCGCCGATGCCTTCGAGAACTTTGGGGGCAAAATAACCCGCCGTGCCGTTGCCGCATGCGGCGACGACGCGGAGCTTGCGCGAGATCTTCGGGCGGTTGGTCAGATCGGCGATATAGCGCTGGGCCATATCCGTCACCTGAATATATTTACCGCCTTCGCGCTCCTTGAAGGCGCCGGAAAGAACGATCTCCTTCACGCGGCCCATCTCGTCGGGGCCGAAGGTCAGCGGACGCTGCGCGCCCATCTTTACGCCGGTCCAGCCGTTTTCATTATGGCTTGCCGTCACCATGGCGACGCAGGGCACGTCGAGCGCGAATTGCGAAAAATAGGCGACCGGCGAAAGCGCGAGGCCGATGTCGTGGACTTCGCAGCCGGCCCGCATCAGGCCGATGATAAGCGCCTGCTTGATCGAGACCGAATAGGACCGATAGTCCTGCCCGACGGCGATGGCGGGCCGCACGCCCATTTCATGGATCAGCGTGCCTAGGCCGAGGCCGAGTGCCTGCACGCCATTAAGGTTGATCTGCTCGGGATAGAGCCAGCGCGCATCATATTCGCGGAAGCCGGACGGCGAGACGAGCGGCTGCGTCTCGAATTCATAGGTGTTGGGCTTCAGGTCGGCGCGCGGTTTGGGAAACATCCCTCTCTCCTTGATGTCGCATCATGCTCGACTCTTATAGCGGGTCGGCACACTTGTTTGGATGCGGATTTTGGTTTGTTTGTGGCAAAGCCGGGGGCGGTGCGGCGTCCCCTCGTTTTTCTTCGTCCTACTCGCGCAGGACGAGGCGGTTCCCCTGAAACTCGAAGCCGCGAAGCTGGTTGAGAAAGCTCATGCCGAGAAGCGACTGGCTGAGGTCGTCGCGGGAAACCGAAGCTTTCACGTTGCGCACCTTGATGCCGGCAATTTCGATCTCGTCCAGCGTCACCCGGGCCGCCATCACGGCGCCATTGGCGGTGCTGTATGGAACGGTATAGGCGAGTTTCGAGAGGTCGAAGCCGAGCCGCTGGGCATCGGCGGATGTCAGCGCCACGTCGGTCGCGCCGGTATCCACCATGAAATGGACATGGGTGCCGTTGACGAGCGCATCTGCCGCGAAATGGCCGGAGAGGTCGCGTGCGAGATAGGCAACGCCGGGCGCGGCTTCGATCGGCTGGCTCGGCACCAGCTCGCCCATGGTACGCTGGGCCAGCATTCCGCCGAGGCCCATGAAGTCTTCGCGGTAGGAGTAGGCGACGACAAGAATGAGCGCGATGCCCACCCAGGCGAGCGCCTGCTTCAACGCGAGGCCCGCGCGGCCGCGCCAGCCGACCGCCACGCTGCCGAGGATCAGTGTGAGCCAGGTGAGGCCATAGACCAGGCGCATCTTCTGGTCTTCATTCGCCAATGCGCCCGGAAAGCGGCTGTTGAGGAAGAAAAGCAGGGCCACCACAGCGAGCAGCACCAGCGCCGCCCATGTCCATTGATTGTCTCTCATGGCGAAAAGCCTAATTTGAAGGCGTGACCAAGGTGTGAAAGTTTTTCATGGGGCGTCGTCGCGGCGAAGAGGGCGCGCTCTTGATCTTACGATTGCCAACAGCTATTTACATATTATTGCGTGTCTGACGAAGAAATAACAGTTAATATTGGTAAAATGAGCGACAAGGTCGTAAAGCTGGGTGGACGGGTGGCGGAGAATGTCTCCGCGCGCCTCGGCTTGCCTGCTTTCGAGCCCGGCTGGGTCTGGCTTGTCGGCGCTGGGCCGGGCGATCCGGGCCTGCTGACGCTCCACGCCGTGAATGCGCTCAATCAGGCAGATGTCATCGTTTATGACGCGCTGGTGGATGAGGCTGTGCTTGGCCTCGCGAACCCGCGCGCGAAGCTCGAATATTCCGGCAAGCGCGGCGGAAAGCCGAGCCCGAAGCAGCGCGACATCTCGGCCCGCCTTGTCGAGCTTGCAAGGCAGGGCAAGCGTGTGCTCCGGCTCAAGGGCGGCGATCCCTTCGTCTTCGGCCGCGGCGGCGAGGAGGCGCTGGCGCTGGTCGATGCGGGCATTCCATTCCGTGTCGTGCCGGGCGTCACCGCGGGCATTGGCGGGCTTGGCTATGCGGGCATACCAGTGACGCATCGCGATGTGAACCATGCCGTCACCTTCATCACGGGCCATATGGCCGACGGCGAGGTGCCGGAACATCTCGACTGGCCGTCGATCGCCAAAGGCTCGCCCGTCATCGTGCTTTACATGGCGCTGTCGCATCTGCCGCGCATCGCCGATCTTCTTATCGCCAATGGCCGGGCGGCGCATGAACCCGTGGCGCTCGTCCGCAATGCGACGCTGAAGGATCAGGAAGTGCTTGAGACGACGCTGGCCACCGCCGCCGCTGATGTCGAGCGCACGGGCTTCAAGGCTCCTGCGATCATCGTCATTGGCGAAGTTGTGCGGTTGCGCGAAGGTCTCGACTGGCTCGGCGCGCTCGAAGGCCGCGTGTTGAAGCGCGATCCGCTGGAGACCAGAACGACGCGCGACGCGGGCTAGGCCGCCTGCTTCAAACCGCCCGCTTGCGATTCCAGCCCGCGCCGCCTAAAGAGGGATTCCATTCCTCCAAGCGGACAAGACCATGACCCTCATCGTCAAAGACAGCAACGGCACGCAGCTCAGTGACGGCGATTCCGTCATGGTCATCAAGGACCTGAAGGTAAAGGGCACCTCCGTCACGCTGAAGCGCGGCACCGTCATCAAGAATATCCGCCTCACCGACGACGAAGACCTGATCGAGTGCAACGCCGAAAAGGTGAAGGGCCTGGTCCTGCGGACCGAGTTCCTGAAGAAGGCCTGACCGTCTTCCGCGGTGGCACGCATACGGATCGATCTGCTAGCCTCCACGGGAAGTTTCCGGGGAGTATCAGATGACTGACGCCACCATCGAGACGATGCTTCTGCGCCGTAGCCGCTTTCTAGCGGGCGCGGCGCTTTTCGCGAGCGCATGGCTCATCGCCTTCGGGCTCGATGGCGCTCTGTCGACGCTCGACGATCTGTTGCGGGGGCTTGGCGGGATTCACGGTCTCACGCCCGTCCGGAATGATCTCGCGCTAGCCGTCGTTCTGCTTCTCGCCTTGCCGATGGCGCTTCTGCTCTTCTTTGTTCCGCATCTGCCGAAGCGCATCTTCCTGCTGCCGGTCGCCTATACCTTCTGGGCCAATCTCTTCCCCTGGCCCTTCGACCTGACGGGCGGACCGTTGTCGAGCTTGCCTCTCGACCTCATCCAGCTTGCCGTTTTCGGCCTCGCAATTTTTTCCGTGAAGCAGCGGACGGGGCGTTTTTATCTTCGTGCCTCCGATCTGCCTGTGAAGACGCATCTTGTTCGGCGCACGATGATCGCGCTCGGCTCGGCGGTCGCGCTTATGCTGATCGCGCTGCCAATTGTCGGCGCGATCTCCGCCGCAGCGGCAGTCGAGAAGCAGACCGGCGGCTATATCAACTTCACGTCGAAGGGTGTCGAAGCGCGCGAGACGACCTTCGAGAAAGATGGAAAGACGGTCCGTCTCATCGGCATGGTCCATATCGGCGAGGGTCGCTTTTACCGCGATCTCTTTGCGAGCTTTCCGGCCGATGCGCTCGTGCTGGTCGAGGGCGTCAGCGACGAGAAGGGTCTGCTCAAGGGCAAGTTCTCCTATAACCACATCGCGCGGACGCTGGGTCTGGCCGAACAGTCCGGCATTCAGGCCGCGTGGATGATGAAGAAGGCAGGGGCGGTTCAGAAGCCTGCTGCGACCCCGGCAATGCCGCACGTGACGAATGTCATCCGCGCCGATATCGACATCTCGGATTTCTCAGCCAAAACCATCGAGTTTCTCGGTGCGGTCGGCGAAGTCTACAACGCGCCGTCGATCTGGGCGGCTTATGGCCGCGTCGATGCCATGAGCGGCCACTACACCGACAAGGATGTGACGGCGATCTATGGCGAACTCATCGACAAACGTAATGCGAAGCTGATTGCCACGTTCGACAAGGAAGCGGCGACCTGCTCGACCGTCATTATTCCCTGGGGCGCCGAACATATGCCCGGCATCGAGGCCGCGCTCGGCAAACGCGGCTTCACGGTGACCTCGCGCCGCAGCGTTACCGTGCTCGACTACCGTTCGCTGATTTAGGCAGGCTCGCAGTCGTCAGAAGCCGAGCCGGTCAGCGCCGCGCGTTCATTGCGGTTCGCTACGGGGCGTCGTTGCAGCGGAGGGCAGGGTCACACCTACGCGCAATCCGCCGAGGGGGCTTTCTTCCAGCGCCAATTCGCCGCTATAGGCTTCAACGATGTCGCCGACGATCGCGAGACCGAGGCCGGTGCCGGCCATGGTCTGGTCGAGGCGCACGCCGCGCTCAAGTACGGCATGGCGGGAACCCTCCGGGATGCCGGGGCCGTCATCGTCGATCAGCACCGTCACCGTTTTGTCTCGCGCGATGGAGGAAAGACGCACGGTCGTTCGCGCCCATTTGGCGGCATTTTCTATGACATTGCCGAGCAGTTCGGTGAGATCGTCGGGGTCGATGATTGCCGCAATGTCCGCCGCGATGTCGTTCTCCCATTTCAAGGCGCTGCCGAGCGGCGTCTTGTGGATGGTCTGGATGAGGCGGTCGGCCTGGGGCGCAAGCGGCGTCGCGACGCGCTGGCCGCTTCTGAGACGCGCTTTTGTGAGCGCGCGTTCGATATGGCGGCGCATCGCCTCGGCAATGTCTTCGATATTCTGAGCGGTTTCCACCTCGCCGCGCTCGCGCAAGGCGCGGGCGTCGGCGGCTAGCGCGGTGAGCGGCGTCTTGAGGCCATGCGCGAGGTCGCCGGCGCTTGCGCGCGCCTGCTCGATTGCCTTGTCCTGCGCGTCGAGCAGGGTGTTCACTTCTTCGGCCAGCGGCATCACCTCTTCAGGGAAGTCGCCGGGCAGGCGGCGGCGGATGCCGGATCTGATCGCGCCGACGCCGCGCCGTATCTCTTCGAGCGGGCGAAGGCCGAGCTGCACCTGCGTCCAGGCAGCGGCCAGAAGCACCGCGCCGAGCAGGATGAGCGAAGGGATTAGGTCGCCCGCGAAGGCGCGCGCCGCCGTTCGCGCTTCCGATGCGTCGATGGCGACTGCAATGCGAAGCGCGCGGGGTTCACCGGAGGCGCGATAGGTGACCGATCGCTCGCGAACGATGAGCGGCACCTTGGCAGGCCCCTGCAACTCGTGCCGATGGACGGCTCCATTGCCGAGGGTGTCGTGGGGGAGCGCCAGCGTCGCATCCCAGAGCGAGCGGGAGCGCAGCAATGTGCCGCGCGTCTCGTCGCCGACCTGCCAATAGAGGCCGCTCAGCGGTTGATCGAAGCGCGGATCGGAAAGCGGCGTCGAAATCGTCGCGGTGCCGTCCGGCGCGAAGGTGACGAGGCCGGCAAGCTGGTTCAGGTAAGTTTCGAGTTCGCTGTCGATGCGTTGTTCGACATGGCGCTCGAAGAGATAGACGAGCCCGACGCCCGAAATCGCCAGCGCGAGTGCGTTCGCGACAAGCGCCATGAAGAGCAGGCGCAGGCGCAGTGAGCGCAGCTTCATGGCGCGGTCTCCGGCACCATGTAGCCGAAGCCGCGCCGTGTCTCGATCAGATCGACGCCGAGCTTCCGCCGCACCCGGCCCACCATGACTTCGATGGCGTTCGACTCGCGTTCGAAATCCTGCGCGTAGAGATGTTCCGTCAGTTCGAGTTGCGAAACGACGCGACCGGCATGGTGCATGAGATAGGAGAGGAGGCGATATTCCTGCGGCGAAAGGCTCACGGGCACGCCGTTCACCGTCACTTCCATGCGCCGCGTGTCGAGGCGAACGGTGCCGTTGACCAGAATGGAGGATGCCTGCCCCGCCGCGCGCCGCACCAGCGCGCGCAGCCGCGCGATCAGCTCCTCCATCTGGAAAGGCTTGGGCAAATAATCGTCGGCGCCCGCATCTATGCCTTCCACGCGCTCGGCCCAGCGGCCCCGCGCCGTGAGAACGAGAACGGGAAAGCGCCGCCCCGCGTCGCGCCAGCGCTTCAGCACGGCTAGCCCGTCCATACCCGGCAGGCCAAGATCGAGAATCACGGCGTCGAATTCTTCCGTGTCGCCACGGAACCAGGCTTCCTCGCCATCGGCTTCGCGCTCGACGGTGAAGCTCGCGGCCGTCAGCGCGGTTGCAACATCGGCGGCGATCCTGTCGTCATCCTCGACCAGCAGAACGCGCATCACTCGCTCTCCCGCTCGATGATGCAGCCTGTCGCGGCATCGACCTTGATTTCCTCAAGATGGCCCTTGCTGTCGATGACCCGGAACTCGTAGATCCAGAGCCCGTCATCACGCTCGAGCTCGATATGGGAAACGTCGCCGGGCGCTTCGCGGGCGACCATGGGCATGATTTCTTCGAGCGACTTGATCTCGCCGCGCTCGCGCGCGCGCCGGGCACGATCATGGTCGTGCTCCTCCAGCTTTTGCTGCGCAGCGGGTTCCTCGGCCATGGCCTGCGGCACGAAGGCGCAGAGCGGTGCCGCCAGCGCAAGCGCAGCCGAGAGTTCCCGCCATTTCATTCGCCATTGGGTCATCTGCGCAGGATCGCATCCGGTAGCTGACAATTCGCTGACAGGCGCCCTCAGCGATCGGTCAGCGGCACCCGCTTAAGGTCTCTCACGTCGGGGATCGGAGCGATCCCTTCCAACAGGAGAGTTTCACAATGCGTAAGATGCTTCAATTGTCCGCCGTCGTCCTCGCCATGGGCGCGGCTGTTCCCGCCTTCGCCGAGGAAGAGGGCAAAGCGAGCTGTGGCAATGCGCCGCGCGAACAGTGGCTCAGCGAAGACGCCATCAAGGCGAAGGGCACCGCGCTCGGCTATGAGGTTCGCCGCGTGAAGGCCGAAGACGGCTGCTACGAACTCTATGTGATCGACAAGAACGGCGCCAAGGCCGAACTCTACTTCAACCCGGTCACCGGCGAGCGCGTCAACGGCAAGGAAGACGACTAATGTCTCCCGCGCTCGAGACTTCGGATGCCGGCCGCGAAACGCGGCCGGCCACCGTCCGCGTCTGGGACCCGCTGGTGCGCATCTTTCACTGGTCGCTGGTGATCGCCTTCGCGACCGCCTGGGCGACGGGCGATGAGCTTCAAAGCGTTCACGAGATTGCGGGCTACGCCATCGCCGGACTTGTCGGCGTCCGCCTTGTCTGGGGCCTTGTCGGCAGCACGCATGCGCGCTTCTCCGACTTCATCTACCGGCCCTCGACGGTGATCCGTTATCTCTTCGACACCGTCCTGTTCCGCGCGAAGCGTTACATCGGTCACAACCCGGCAGGCGGCGCGATGGTAATGGCGCTTCTCGTCATGCTTGCCGCGCTTTGCGGCACCGGCATCATGATGACGACCGATGCCTTCTGGGGCGTCGAATGGGTCGAGGAAGTGCATGAAGCACTCGCCAACCTCGCGCTGATCCTTGTCGGCCTCCACATCGCCGGCGTTTTCGCCGCCAGCATCGAGCACAAGGAAAACCTGGTGCGAGCCATGTTCACTGGCCGCAAGCGGGCGGAGTGATTGCAACAACAAATGGGCGCGGAATTTGATTTCCGCGCCACTTTGTTTTTCAGCCATTGCTGATGCTTCGCCGTCATCTGTGCGTGCGCGACTGCATGAAACGCGAGGTTGAATGACATTCTCGATGTGTCCGTTGCTATCGGCGGATGGGTTATCCCCGCTTCGGCGCCAAACCGACGACGAGAATAAAGGCAGCATGAGAAAAAATTCACGCCAACCTGACGCGATGTATACTAAAATACATTAATTTTAAAAATTACTTATAATAGAAATGACACTCCGATCCTGCTTAAATAACATTAATCAAGTCGTCCGAATCCTGTCTCGCACTATTAAAACTCTCAGAGGGGATACTTTGTGCGCAGCCGGTTGCAAATGATAATTTCAATACGAAATAGGGTAAAAATCTGAAGAGTTATTTCAACGCAGCGTTTTAGATAAGTTGCGTACATCATTTGTTGCTCGGGACCAGTCCCTCCTTTCCCAGACCTATATCGGATGATCTGGGTCCGTTCGTCGAATGAAAATCCGCCATGATGAGATGCGTTCCGAATTTGATTGTTGGCCTCTCTGCAAAGATTCGTAAGGGGTTGATTTAGGGCAAACGTTGAAAATCGTCCGGCTTTGTCAAGTTTTCTATACTCGGCAAGCGTGAGTTGGGCGAAAGCATCATACGTCCGTCCAGAAAGCATATTGTTAAGCATGGCTATATATTCGACAAGGTCTGCGAATTGCTCAAAGGCGTTTCCATAAAACATTTTGACAGAGTCGAAATCCGCTGATGTGGTGTGAAAATCCTCTTCAAGTGGGATGCCTTTAACCACCAAAAAATAAACCTGCGCGAACTCATCGTAGTTTGCAAAAAACTCGGACATTATTGTGAAATATTGTGCGCCTCGCTGCGGAGCCATCGTTTTTTCGTAGGCTTCTTTGAACGCGGGCATCAAGTCAGAGGACCATAGGGGCTTAATAGCGTCAATTACATCGCGAAAGATCGGCTCATAAGCCGGTTGAGTGAGAAATAGAGAAAAGCGCCATAGCCAATCTGGAAGATCATTTAGTGGATCGTCTGCATAAAGTTCTGCAGATGCTCTTTCAACCCGCTGTTGAGAAAGCTTTTGTCTGCCGTTTCGGTTCAGTGACCAGGACTTCTTTAGAAGGCGCCATTCCGCCGCAAAGTCGGGTCTCCGAAATGGACGTGAATTTATTGACTGGGGATTGATGGTGGTTGGGTCGACAAATGTCCCCAGCTTCTCGGCTTGCTCAATCATCTTGTGCATCTGAGCTAGGCGAGGGAACGTCATGTCGACGCCGCGCTCCGCTGGCGGCACCAGAAAATTTGCATCTAAGTTGACAATGGGAGCGCCAACGACTTCGTCTATGATTTCACAATTTTCAACACCAACGATTTCGGTCGCGATGTTTTTGTAATCTACATTCATACGCAAAATAATTTTCTCGTCGCATCCTCGACAGAGAAAGTTATGTGTTTGGCTTTCCTCTTGGCCCATGCCGATCCGAACCGTATGAGGTTGGTCGCACGTCGAGCACTTAATTGCTGTTCGAATTATCATTTTTTGGCTCGTTCCGAAACGTACGCTGTGGAAGCGGTATGTGTCCCCCTCGCGCGCCGTTTCAATGCAAGGTGGCGTAACTCATGCGAGTTTAAATATAGGTCTTATGCCTATTACATCTGTCGCTTGTTCGATTAGGAAGAGTGCAATTCAACGTGAGAGGCTTACCAAATTGGCTTGGGGGATTTCCGTTGTATCATCACTCGATCGAAAACGAAGATCGCCACGCTTGCCGCACTCGCAATCCCCGCGATCATCAGGAAGAACGCGCCCTTATCCATGCCGCTCCAGAAGCTGCCGAGCCAGCCAGCGAGGAAATTGCCGGCGAAGTTGGTGAGGAACCAGAAGCCCATCAGCATCGAGAGAAGCGAGGCGGGGGCGATTTTGGAGACGAAGGAGAGGCCGGTGGGCGAGAGGTAGAGTTCGCCTGCGGTGACGATGGCGAAATAGGCGAAGAGCCAGAAGGGGCTCGCCTTGCCGGTTGCGCCAGCTTCATAGGCGGCGGCGACCATGATGAGATTGCCGAGCGCGATGCCGAGGCAACCCAGTGACATCTTCACCAGCGTCGAGGGCTCGGTGCCACGCCGAGATTGCCGCGCCCATAGGGCGACGACGAAGGGCGTGAAGGCGAAGATCATGAAGGGGTTCAATGACAGGAACCATGTCGTCGGCACTTCGCCCTGCCAGAAGAGCAGGTTGACGCTGCGGTCGGTGTAACCATCCGCCCACAGAGCGACAGTATTGCCCTGCTGCTCGTAGGTCGCCCAGAAGAAGGTGACGAAAACGCAGAGAAGCGCCAGCATGCCGATGGCCCGCCAGTCCTCGCTCGTCAGCGGAGTACGCGGGCTCGACGTGGCGGCCTTTGCATGCGGCCTGTCTTCGGGAAGATAGGGCGCGCCGAAATGGTAGATCGCGATGGCGATCAGCATGCCGACGCCTGCCGCACCGAAGCCGTAATGCCAGCCGATGCGTTCGCCCAGGGTTCCGCAGACGAGCGGCGCGAGGAAGGCACCGAGATTGATGCCGACATAGAAGATCGAATAGGCGCGGTCGCGCCGCGCGTCGCCGGGCGCGTAAAGAGTGCCAACCTGGCTCGAGATGTTCGGCTTGAACGCGCCATTGTCCGAGGGTGGGTGTCGTGGCAAACAGGCCCCAATTGTCGTTGATCATCCAGTCATAGACGGCGCCGTAGCTGAGGCGCTGGCCTTCTTGGGCCTTGTGGAAAAAGCCTGTGGTGACGAAGATCTGCTGTTGCGACGTGGCTTCATGCGCAACAAGACGCCCATCGAAATCGTAGACGCCGTAGGTGGTGCCCAACTGCCAGCCGAACCCGCGATCGCGGAGGCCGGGAATTGGCATCGCGAAATTGACGCCACCCACCGCGCCAAAATTGCTTTGCACCAGGTCGCTATAGCCTTGAAACGCGTCAATGCCGAAGCTGCCGGTGACACTGTAGGTTGGGCAGTCGGAGCAGGTCAACGGCAACGATCTGCCGGACCCAAAGCAGGAGCTAGGCGATTGCTCGCACACCGCACACGCCTCGCAGGCAGCCCCCTTGTCGGGTGCTTTCTCGTCGGCAAAGGCCGCGGCCGTCATGTCACGATCGAATTCATTGATTGTCATTTCTTTCTCCTTATAATGAAAGTTGGTTAAGTTGCGGTAATCAAGATTCAAAGAAAACTACCGGACAGCTGAACAGTTTGCTCATCGCTGTCTTAAAATGCTCCCTGTCTCCTGACCTCCCCTCGCACATCGGTATAATGACCGCCATGATGTCCCGGCGGTTTTTCGCCACCATCTTCAATTCCTCCTCCAAGGTCGCCTCCTTGATTGCGTATTTGTAGGCAATGCCGATCCGGCTCAATCGCTCCTGAATCGCCTGCAGCCGGCGTGTTCCAGCTTCGAAAAACTCCCGTGGTGAACTGGTCACGGCCTCGGAAGGGATGATT
>JAJXZC010000801.1:5522-12500 GCA_021780275.1 Pseudomonadota bacterium | reverse complement strand
CGGCCTTGTGGTCAAGCGCCGGCGCCTTTTTGCGCTGCCGGACATGATCACGGGTTTCAACCGTCTTCTCGCCGCCAAGCGTGGCGAGGTGTCGGCCGATGTGACTTCTGCCCATCCGCTCTCCGATGCACAGCTTTCGAGCCTCAAGACGGCGCTCAAGGCTGCGACGGGGCGCGATGTTCTTATCAATACACGCGTCGATGAGGGGCTCCTCGGTGGGCTCATCGTCAAGGTCGGGAGCCGGATGATCGATTCGTCTCTCAAGACCAAGCTCAATTCTCTCAAGCTTGCCATGAAAGAGGCCTCCTGATGGACATTCAGGCTGCGGAAATTTCCGCAATCCTCAAGCAGCAGATCAAAGGGTTCGGCGCGGAAGCGCAGGTCTCGGAGATCGGCCAGGTGCTCTCCGTCGGTGACGGTATTGCTCGCGTTTACGGTCTCGACAACGTCCAGGCGGGCGAAATGGTCGAGTTTCCGGGCGGCATCCGCGGCATGGCGCTGAACCTTGAAAGCGACAATGTCGGCATCGTTATCTTCGGTAACGACCGCGACATTAAAGAAGGCGATACGGTGAAGCGCACGGGCTCCATCGTGGACGTGCCGGTCGGCAAGGGCCTTCTCGGCCGCGTCGTCGACCCGCTCGGCAACCCGATCGACGGCAAGGGTCCGATCGTGTCGGACGAGCGCCGTCGCGTCGACGTCAAGGCGCCGGGCATCATTCCCCGCAAGTCGGTGCATGAGCCGATGCAAACGGGTCTCAAGGCCATCGACGCGCTGATCCCGATCGGCCGTGGCCAGCGCGAGCTGATCATCGGTGACCGCCAGACCGGCAAGACGGCCATCGCCATCGACGCCATCCTGAACCAGAAGCCGCTCAACCAGGGCGACGACGAAGGTCAGAAGCTCTATTGCATCTACGTCGCCATCGGCCAGAAGCGCTCGACGGTTGCGCAGATCGTGAAGACGCTGGAAGAAAACGGCGCCCTTCAGTACACGATCATCGTCGCCGCGACGGCCTCCGAGCCGGCGCCGCTGCAGTTCCTGGCGCCGTTCGCCGGCTGCACCATGGGCGAATATTTCCGCGACAACGGTATGCACGGCCTCGTCGTCTATGACGATCTGTCCAAGCAGGCCGTTGCTTACCGCCAGATGTCGCTTCTGCTGCGTCGTCCGCCGGGACGCGAAGCCTATCCGGGCGACGTTTTCTATCTCCATTCCCGTCTGCTCGAGCGCGCCGCGAAGCTCAACGACGAGAACGGCAAGGGTTCGCTCACCGCTCTCCCGATCATCGAGACGCAGGCGAACGACGTGTCGGCCTACATTCCGACCAACGTGATTTCGATCACGGACGGCCAGATCTTCCTCGAGACGGATCTCTTCTATCAGGGCATCCGTCCGGCGGTGAACGTCGGTCTCTCCGTGTCGCGCGTCGGTTCGTCCGCCCAGATCAAGGCGATGAAGCAGGTTGCCGGCAAGATCAAAGGCGAACTCGCGCAGTACCGCGAAATGGCGGCCTTCGCGCAGTTCGGCTCCGATCTTGACGCCGCGACGCAGCGCCTTCTGAACCGCGGCTCGCGCCTGACGGAACTGCTGAAGCAGCCCCAGTTCTCGCCCCTCAAGGTCGAAGAGCAGGTGGTCGTGATCTATGCCGGCGTGAACGGCTATCTCGACAAGCTTCCGGTCTCCGATGTCGGTCGTTACGAGCAGGAGCTTCTGCGCAATATCCGCACGAGCCACACCGGCATTCTCGATGCGATCCGCACCGAGAAGCAGGTCTCGAACGACACGGAAGCCAAGCTCAAGGCGGCGGTCGAAAGCTTCACCAAGGCGTTTGCCTGATCTAAGAACCGGGTAAGGCCTCATGGCGAGCCTCAAAGACCTAAGAAACCGCATCGCGAGCGTAAAGGCGACGCAGAAGATCACGAAGGCGATGCAGATGGTCGCCGCCGCGAAGCTTCGTCGTGCGCAGGAAGCTGCGGAAGCGGCGCGTCCCTATGCGACGCGCATGGACAATGTGCTTGCCAATCTCGCTGCGGGAATGGCGGGCCGTGACGACGCTCCGAAGCTCCTCGCGGGCACGGGCAGCGATCAGGTCCATCTCGTGATCGTGGCGACCGCCGATCGCGGTCTCTGCGGTGGTTTCAACTCGTCGATCTCGCGTCTCGCGCGTGAGCACATCTACAAGCTCCAGCGCGACGGCAAGACGGTGAAGATCGTCACCGTCGGCCGCAAGGGCCGCGATGCGCTGAAGCGCCTTTTCGGCGACAAGATCGTGAAGAGCTACGAGTTCACCGGACTTCGCTCGATCGGTTTTGCCCAGGCTGAAGAGATCGCGCAGGCTGTGCGTGGCATGTTCGACGCGGGCGAGTTCGACGTCGCGACGATCTTCTTCTCGAAGTTCGTCAACGTAGTGACACAGATACCGACGGCGCAGCAGCTCATTCCGGCGAGCGTGCCGGCCGGGGGCCAAGGCGGTGTCGACCTTGGTGGCGCCGTTTACGATTACGAGCCGGACGAAGCCGAAATCCTGAAGGATCTGCTTCCGCGCAATCTCGCGGTGCAGGTCTTCAAGGCGCTCCTCGAGAATGTGGCGGGCGAGTTCGGTGCCAAGATGTCTGCGATGGACAACGCGACGCGCAATGCGGGCGAGATGATCAAGAAGCTCCAGATCACCTACAACCGCTCGCGTCAGGCGATGATCACCAAAGAACTGATCGAAATCATTTCGGGCGCCGAAGCCCTCTAAAGACTTGCCCCTGACGGGAAGATTAAGGAAGCCCAATGAGCAACCCAGTCGGAAAGATCGCACAAATCATCGGTGCCGTCGTGGACGTCCAGTTCACCGACGCGCTGCCGGCCATTCTGAACGCGCTTGAGACGAACAATGGCGGCAACCGCCTTGTCCTCGAAGTCGCGCAGCATCTGGGCGAGAACACGGTTCGCACCATCGCGATGGACACGACCGAAGGTCTGGTGCGCGGCCAGGAAGTGCGCGACACGGGAAGCGCGATTGCGGTTCCCGTCGGCGACGGCACGCTCGGCCGCATCATCAACGTCATCGGCGAGCCGGTGGACGAAGCCGGGCCCGTGAAGGCCGACGCGACCCGCGCGATCCATCAGGACGCGCCCGCCTTCGTCGAGCAGTCGACGGAAGCCGAAATGCTCGTCACGGGCATCAAGGTCGTCGATCTTCTCGCGCCCTATGCGCGCGGCGGCAAGATCGGCCTCTTCGGCGGCGCCGGCGTGGGCAAGACGGTTCTCATCCAGGAGCTCATCAACAACATCGCGAAGGCGCATGGCGGCTACTCCGTGTTCGCCGGCGTCGGTGAGCGTACCCGCGAAGGCAACGACCTCTATCACGAGATGATCGAGTCGGGCGTGAACAAGGACCCGCGCGAGAACAACGGCGATACGACCGGTTCGAAGTGCGCCCTCGTGTTCGGCCAGATGAACGAGCCCCCGGGAGCCCGCGCCCGCGTCGCTCTGACGGGTCTGACCGTCGCCGAGCATTTCCGCGACAAGGGCCAGGACGTGCTCTTCTTCGTCGACAACATCTTCCGCTTCACGCAGGCGGGTTCGGAAGTGTCGGCGCTTCTCGGCCGTATTCCTTCGGCCGTGGGCTATCAGCCGACGCTCGCCACCGACATGGGCGCGCTGCAGGAACGCATCACCACGACGACCAAGGGTTCGATCACCTCGGTGCAGGCCATTTACGTGCCTGCCGACGATTTGACCGACCCGGCGCCTGCGACCTCCTTCGCGCATCTTGACGCGACGACTGTTCTCAACCGTGCGATCTCGGAAAAGGGCATTTATCCCGCCGTTGACCCGCTCGACTCGACGAGCCGCATTCTCGAGCCGCGCGTCGTCGGTCAGGAACACTATGAGACCGCGCGTCGCGTGCAGGAAATTCTTCAGCGCTACAAGTCGCTGCAGGACATCATCGCGATCCTGGGCATGGACGAACTCTCGGAAGAGGACAAGCTCGTCGTCGCCCGCGCCCGCAAGATCGAGCGCTTCCTGTCGCAGCCGTTCCACGTTGCCGAAGTCTTCACCGGTACGCCGGGCTGCCTCGTCGATATCAAGGACACGGTGAAGGGCTTCAAGGGCCTCTGCGATGGCGACTATGACCATCTGCCGGAAGCCGCCTTCTACATGGTCGGCACGATCGAAGACGCGATGAAGAAGGCCGAACGCCTCGCGGCGGAAGCTGCCTGAGCAGATCTAGGACGGAACGAGCCTCATGGCCGATAAGCTGCATTTCGACCTCGTGTCCCCGGAACGGCTTCTCCTCTCGGAGAATGTCGACATGGTGACCGTGCCCGGCAAGGAAGGCGACTTTGGCGTTCTGGCCGGTCACTCGCCCATGATGACGACGCTTCGTCCGGGTGTGATCAATGTCGACGAGGCCGGCAAGCCGCAGCGCCGCATTTTCGTGCGGGGCGGGTTTGCGGAAGTGACGCCGTCGGGTCTCACGGTTCTGGCCGAGTACACGATCCCGGTCGAGGAACTCGATCAGGCGAAGCTCGATCTCGAAATCGGCTATGCCGAGGAAGATGTCGCCGACGCTAGGAGCGACGACGCCCGGCTGGTGGCGCAGGAGAAGCTCGACCATCTGAAGCAGATGCGTCTGGTCCTCTGAGGCTCCTCGAAAATCCATATATCGAAGGGCGGTGCCTAGGCGCCGCCCTTTGTTTTTTTGGGCGATGCTGCGGTTTTTTGGCGCGTGTTGCAGCCTTAACCCGTTGGCGCCATTGCGATATAGTTCCTCATGGTGCTTGTTAGAGGGCCGGGGAAGCAGAACGTAGAAAAGCTGGATCGGAAGATGAGCCGTCACTGGACACTCGACGATATCAAATGGGCGGATTTCGACGCTTCCAAGGTCGATCAGGATATTCTGCGCGCGGTGAAGGCGGCGGCCATGGTCGAGTACAACGCGCCCGACTACGTCACCTATCTATGCAATGTCTTCTCCGATCGGCCGGACGTGAAGGAAATCGTCCGTCGCTGGGGCGAGGAGGAGGTGCAGCATGGCGCCGCGCTCGCCCGTTGGGCCGAGCTTGCCGATCCGACCTTTAATTTTGAGGCGGCCTTCAAGCGATTCCGCGAGGGCTACGCGATCCCGACCGATGCGATCCAGTCGGTGCGCGGCAGCCGCGCGGGTGAGCTGGTTGCGCGCTGCGTAGTGGAGAGCGGCACGTCCTCCTATTACACGGCGATCAAGGATGCGACGGACGAACCCGTGCTGAAACAGATCGCCGCCAATGTCGCGGCGGATGAGTTCCGCCACTACAAGCTTTTCTACGACCAGTTCAACGCGCTCGGCGAGGATCAGCCCTCGGTGCTCGCACGTGCGCGCATTGCGATCGGGCGCGTCTCCGAAGCCGATGACGACGAACTGGCCTGCGCCTATTACTCCGCCAACACGCCTGCCGATGGCAGTGTGCCCTACGAGCGGGCACGTTTCGCCAAGGCGTACGAGAAGCGCGCGCTTGGTCTTTATCGCCGCCAGCATGTAGACCGGCTCGTCTCCATGGTCGGCAAGGCGGCGGGATTGAAGCCCCATGGCTTCATCATGCGTATTGTCGGCTCGGCGGTCTGGGCCTTCTGGAGCATGCGCGCCAGGCGGCTGGCGAACGCCGCCGTCTAGCGTCAGCTCGACGCGGCGATCCAGGGGAGCGGTTCCGCGCCCCCTTCGCGATTTCTCATATCGAAATAGATCAGCGATGCCGCCTCGCCGCCAAAGGCCGTGGCGAGCGCCGGCGCAGCATCGGCTGAACTCGCGGCGAGGATCTGCCCACGCGCGACAGTTTCCCCGCGCCTGACGGCCAGCGCCCCAAGGCCGGCGATCACAAGCCGGTGTCCACCCGGCAGGCCGATAATGAGAACGCTCCTGTAGCCCTTGAACTCGCCCGCAAAGAGAACGCGTCCGCTGACGGGGCTTTCAAGATCGCAATTCGGGGGCACGCCGAGAGCGAGGCCGCCCGAATTCCGCACTGCCGGAGAGGCGCCGGAAACCTGCGCCGAGCGGCGGCGGATTTCGTCACCCTGACGGATCGTCAGCATACCGGTTTCGCTGATGCTGCACGAATGAGATCCGGGGGATCGTTGCGACACCTCTGGTCTGAGCGGTGCAGCCGCCGGCACCGGGGGCGCAGGCGTCGCAACCAGGGGTCTCGCAAGAGGCGTGGCGGCGGCAGGGGCGGGTGCCAGTTCGGCCGCTATGCCTGCGCGAATATCCTTGCAGATGGCGGCATAGGTGCGCGGCCAGTAAGACCGGTCGACGTTGTGGAGGCAGTCGCCGAGATTGGGCGCGGGCGCTTCCCCCACCGATATCGACGAAACTAAAACACGCGCTTCATCGAGGTCGAGGCCGAAGCCAAACCCGATGAGACAGGCGGCGCCGAGGCAAACATTTGCGACATGCCGCAAGGCGCTCATGGCAGCGCCGCGATGATCTGAACGCGGTCCATCCTTACCCCGAACAAAATACTCCGTTGGGGAATAGCGCGCGGGACTCGTTTTTGTTCCGTCTTCCACGATGGCGCTCAGCCTGATCGTGTTTGCATGTCGTGTTGCACATTGTGCGCGCTCAAGCGATCAATCTGAAACATTTGCGCCGGCTTCCGCCGGCACTTTCCCGTCCCTGCATGGTTATTCGCAAGGGGGCCGCGGGAGAGGGACGGCGGCACAAAATGCGTAGTCAATCCGTAAGCATGAACGAGCAGTATTGGCGCGACCGCTACGGCCTGCCGCCACGACTCGATGAGAAACCATCCACGAAACCGCGCTCGACGCGCCGCCGCTGGCGCATGCCGCGGATGAGCGCTGCGGAATCCCGCCCCGCCGCTGCGGGCCTGCTCCACTCCGTGGCGTCGAAGCGAGGTTTTGTCCTCAAGCTCGGCGTTCTCCTCTTTGCGGCGATCTGGATCGCGGGCGGCGGCATGGTCCTCGCCGGCTACCTTTGGAATACGCCGA
>JAJXZC010000801.1:0-5512 GCA_021780275.1 Pseudomonadota bacterium | reverse complement strand
GGCGGCGCGTCGGCGCAGAACGCTGCTGCTGTCGACGTCGATCAGGAAGGCGGTCTTGCAAGGCTTTTTGCGTCGCGCAGCCGCGATGCGCTGCTGTCCGACAATGCGGCGGCGAACGAGGCGGCCCTCATTGCCTTGCGCGGATATATTCTCACCGGCAGCGAGGGCTTCAGGACGGAGTGGCAGCGCAATGTTGATCTCTTCGAGGCGTCTCAAAATGCCATCATCAAGAACTCACAAGGCTGGACGGATGGCCGCCAGCTTCTTCAGTTGACGGAGTTTCGCAGAACCTCCGAGGAGCTTCTCGCGGAAGAACGGGTCCTGGCGAGCATTGTCGGCACGCCCAACCGGCTTCCCGGATTGAGGCTCTATGATGAAGAGGTTGCCCCCGCCTTCGATGAGGCGGTCAGGCTGTGCGATGTGATGCTGCAATCGGTCATGACGTCGAACTGGCCGGATAGCGCATCGAGCGTCGATGCGCTGGCGCGGCTGCGCGGCGATGTGCGGACCATGCGGGCGGGGCTCGCGCTCTATCTTCGGTCGCGGGCGACGACGATGCCGATCGAGGTCGAGGCGGCCTACGAGTCTTTCCAGAATTCGGGCAGCGTTCTTGCCGGACTGCGCGTCAAGGCGAGACCGGGCGATCAGGCGAAATATGATCGCCTGTCGGCGCTGATTCAATCTACCGACAAACAGCTGCAGCAGATTCTCGCGCTGAAGCGCACGTCGCGCTGGGATTATGCCGACTACGCCTTCAGGCAGAAGGTTCTGCCGCTTTCCGAGAAAATCTCCGCGACGCTCGGCGAATGGAGGGCGGAGAGTTAGAGCGGCTTCGCGAGCGGCCCGAGTTCGCGGACGATCTGTTCATAGACGCCGCGCTTGAAGGGAACGATCAGCTCCACGAGTTCGCTGACCGGCACCCAGGCCCATTCGCTGAACTCCTGATGCGCGTCGGCGGTGAGATCGAAATCCTCATCGCGTCCCAGATAGCGCATCGCATACCATTTCTGCTTCTGGCCGCGATACTTGCCCTTGAGCGCGTGGCCGACGAGATGCGGCGGCAGGTCATAGGTGAGCCAGTCGGAGGTCTCGCCGATGATCTCGGCATTGTCGACGCCGGTCTCTTCCTTCAACTCGCGCAAGGCCGCGGCGCGCGGCTCCTCGCCCTGATCGACGCCACCCTGCGGCATCTGCCAGGTGAGGGGCGAGCCGGTATCGACTTCCTGGATACGGTTGCCCGCCCAGACGAGGCCATCCTTGTTGATGAGCATGATGCCGACGCAAGGCCGATAGGGGAGGCTCTCGGGATCGACGGTCTTTCGCTCGTCGCGCTTCACCATGTCACTCTCGCTCCCGTCACTTGGGGGTGACGACTGTCGCCGTCACGGGGACCAGCACAACGCCATTGTTCTTCAGGCCTGCCGCCCAACGCGCCACCTCATCGACGGTGACGGGGAAGGCGGATGCGACGCCGACCGCGAGACCCGACTGCTTTGCACCATCCTCGAGCATGGAAAGAGACTGCTTGATGACGTCCGGGTTCTGCACCGGATCGACCATGCGCGTGGCCTGAGCAATCGGCAGGCCGATTTCGCCGCCGAGCTTCGGCGCGAGGCTGCGCTGCGAGGTGCCATTGTCGACATACATAAGGCCGCGGCCCTTGAGGGCCGCGAGGATGGGCGACAGAGCGGTCGCGGTGCTCGTGAAGCGCGCACCCTGATAGTTCATGACGCCCGCATAGCCGGTAAAGCGGCTCATCTGCCATTCGAGGCGCGACATATTTTCGGGCGCCTGCAGATTGGTGAGAAGCGTATAGGGGCCCGGATCGTTCTGCGGATAGCCGAAGGGCTCCATCGGCAGCTCAAGCAGAACTTCGTGGCCCGCCGCGCGAGCCTTGTCGATCCAGTCCTGCAGCCTGGCGCCATAAGGCGCGAAGGAGAGGGTCACCTCAGGCGGCAGTGCCTCGATCGCATGGGCCGTCGCGCTCTCGCTGATGCCCATGCCGCTGACCACGATGGCGACGCGGGGCCCCTCGGGCAGACCCTTGGGCAGCGGGCGCGCATAAACCTTCCAGGCCTGGCGACCGTCCTTGGCTATGACGGGGAGCGGGCCTTGCGCACTATTGGCGATCAGGGCCTGGTCCGGCGCGCGCCGCAGCGGTCCTACGGCATCGGCCGCCGGTACACTGTCATCGCTCGTCGATTCAGCGCCCACGATCCTGACCCTATCGGCCGGAGTGGCCTCGTCGCCTTGCTCGACGCGTTTGGCAGCATCCAGAAGGGCCTGCTCGTCGGGGCTCGGCTGGTCGGTGTCAGGGAGCGTCGTCGCGGGTTTGGGAGTGGTCGGCTCTTCGTCCGGATTGCCGGGACGGAGCTCGGCGGGCGTTGCCGGTGCGGCTTCCGGCGCGACGGCAAGGCGCACCACTGGCTCGCCTGCGAGCCGGTGGTCGGAAAGGAGCAGCCAGCCAAGCGTGCCGCCAAAGGCAAGCACGACAATGAGCGTCGCAATGGCAAGCAACCCCGGACGCCGCGCCTCGTCCGCATTCATGTCAGACAGCGGGTCACGCGACATTGCGGATGTCCTGCTGCATGGCCTGCCCAAGCCGTGTCTCAGCCGACGCCATCACGCCTTCGCCCCCTTGCTGCCCTGATCGCCCGGCTCGCGTCCCGTCAGTTCGCGCTTACCGAGGACGCACTCTTGAAAGCGGCATCCTTGCGAACGCCATTCAGCAGGTCGAGCGCATAGAGAAGCTGCTTGTCGTCTTTCCTGTCGGTCGGCACGAAAGAATCCGAGCCAGCGATTTCCTTGGCACCGTCTTCGGCGGCGAGGTGTCCGGGAAGCTCCGCTTCGCCGGTGACGAGCGTGCGCTTCTTGAGCTTCGGATCGGTATTCTGCTCGACCTGAATTTCCGGCTCGATGCCCTTGGCCTGGATCGAATGGCCCGACGGCGTGAAGTAGCGCGCCGTCGTCAGGCGCAGCGCGCCGTCCGAGCCGAGCGGAATGATGGTCTGCACCGAACCCTTGCCGAAGGAACGTGTTCCGAGGATCGTCGCGCGACGGTGATCCTGCAGCGCGCCCGCAACGATTTCGGATGCCGAGGCCGAGCCGCCATTGATGAGCACGATCACGGGCTTTCCGCCGGTCAGGTCGCCGCCACGCGCATTGTAGCGCTGCGTGTCTTCAGAATGGCGCCCGCGCGTCGAGACGATCTCGCCTTCGCTGATGAAATCGCTGCTGACCGCGATCGCCTGTTCAAGAAGGCCGCCCGGGTTGTTGCGCAGGTCGAGGACATAGCCCTTCACCTTTGCCGGCCCGATCTGCTTCTTCAGAGTCTGGATCGCCTCTTCCAGCAACTCGCCTGTCTGTTCGTTGAACGAGGTGATGCGCACATAGGCGATATCGCCCTCGCGGTGGTACTTCACCGACTTGATGGTGATGATGTCGCGGGTGAGCTTTACGTCGAACGGTTCGTCGGCGCCCTTGCGCACGACCGTCAACGTGATGGCGGTATTGACCGGCCCACGCATCTTGTCGACGGCGTCGCTCAGCGTCATGCCGAGGATCGGCTTGCCGTCGATATGGGTGATGTAATCGTTGGGACGAAGGCCGGCGCGGCTCGCGGGCGTTTCGTCGATCGGCGTCACGACCTTCACGACGCCATTCTCCATGGTGACCTCGATGCCGAGGCCGCCGAACTCGCCGCGCGTCTGCACCTGCATGTCGCGGAAGCTCTTCGGGTTCATGTAGCTCGAATGCGGGTCGAGCGAGGTCAGCATGCCGTTGATTGCGGATTCGATCAGCTTCGAGTCGTCCGTCGGCTCGACATAGTCGGCGCGGACGCGTTCGAACACGTCACCGAAAAGATTGAGCTGGCGATAGGTGTCGCTGTCCGCCGCCTCGGCGATGCTGTTGAGGTTGCCCGGCTGCAACGCGAATACGGTGAGGGCCGAGACGATCGTGCCAATCGCAAAACCGCCGATCACTGACTTGTTCATTTATCCACGAGCCTTCTTGTCACTCATCATCAGCCACGGGCGGGGATTGATCGGGTCGCCATCTTTCCGGAACTCGATGTAAAGCACCGGCCTTTGACCGGCTTTCGCATCCCGGTTGGAGCCGCCGCCCCGTTCGGCCGCCCCGTTGTCTTCAGCCAAACTGTCTGGTGAGGGAGACGGGCCCATAGTGCCGACGGGCTCCCCGGCAAGAACGGTCTGGCCCGCTGTTCCGTTGATTCTGCTCATGCCCGCCAACAACACATGGTAGCCCTCGCCTACCGATATTATCAAGAGTTGCCCATAGGCGCGAAAGGGGCCCGCGAAGACGATCTTGCCGTCGAAAGGCGCCACAATCTGCGCCTCGGGCCGGGCCGCGATCTGGAGACCCTGCATCCGCCCGCCGAGACCGTTGGGCGCACCGAATTCTCTTAGCACGGGGCCCGTTACCGGCAGGCGAACAAGTCCTTTTGCCTCCGAAAAAAGGCGTGATGAAGGCGATGATGTCCCGCTGCGCGGGGGGCTCAGGGCGGCTACCTGCTCGGTCTGCGACTGCACTTGGCCCTGCATTTGGGCCTGAGCCTGTGGGGCGGGCTCATCTCTGGCCGCCACCGCCGGTTCGGGCGTTTCGACGGGCTTCATCCGGGCGGGGTCCGGGCGGGGGAGGGGGATGCGCTGGGCGGCGGTTGCTTCCAGACGGCCGATCAGGTCGGTGAGGTCGGTCGCCTGCCGGGACAGGCGCTCGGCCCGGCTCTGTTCGGTTTCGGCCGCCTCGACCAGCTTTTGCTGGCGGGCGACCTTCTTGTTCAGCAGGGTTTCAAGCCTCGCCCTGTCGCGTTCGAGCGATGCCTGGGCGTCGGCGAGGGTCTTCCGCTCGGCCATGATGGCGGCCCGGAGCCGGGTCAGTTCGTCGAGCTTCGCCTTCAGCGCCAACGCTTCGGCGCGGAGTTCCGGGACGGCGGAGCCGAGCAGGATTGCGCTGCGGATCGCGCCCAGCGCGTCGTCGGGGCGCACGGCGAGGGCGGGCGGCGGGTGGCGGTCGACGCGAGTGAGCGCCGCGAGCAGGTCCGCCATCTCGCCGCGACGATGTTCGAGCCGGAGAAGCAGATCCGCCTCCGCGGCTTTCAGCGCCACCAGCCGGTCCTCGGAGGCGGAAACGTCCTTCTCGCGCGCCTGCACATTCGCCGCCGTCTCGATGAGGCGGCTGCGTATATCAGCGATTTCCTTGCGCGCGTCTTCCGATTGCGCGTCGAGTGCCTTCTTGCGCTCGACGCTGGTGTCGAGCTCGTGCTTCAGGCTTTCGAGCGTCGACGGGTCTGCCACCTCGGCCCGCGCAGGGGCGGGCCACGGCGCGGAGATCATCAGTAAGCCCGCCAGCGCGAGCGGGGCTATGCGCTCAGGCCGTGACACGGGCAGCCTGTTCCGCGCCGGCAAGGAGCGAGAGTCCCGTCATGCCCGTAGGCACCTCGAGGCCCATCAGGCCGAGCAGGGTCGGGGCAACGTCGGCCAGCGCCCCCTTC
>JAJXZC010000213.1 GCA_021780275.1 Pseudomonadota bacterium | reverse complement strand
GTGGATATTTTCGATCGTCACCGTCGCATCGTCGACGAGAATGCCGACCGCCAGCGCGAGGCCGCCGAGGGTCATGATGTTCAGCGTCTCGCCGATGGCGGACAGGATGGCGATCGACGACAAAATCGACAGCGGGATCGAGACGGCGACGATCAGCGTCGAACGCCAACTTGAAAGAAACAACAGAATCATCGCCGATGTCAGGAGTGCGGCAATCGTCGCCTCGACGGCGACACCGGAGATCGCCGCGCGGACGAAGACGGACTGATCGAACAATTCCTCGATCTTCATCCCCGGCGGCGCCGCCGCGCGGCTCACGGGCAGGACGTCGTTTTTCACACGGTCGACGACGTCGAGCGTCGAGGCGTTGCCGCTTTTCAGAATGGAGAGGAGAACGGATCGGCGGCCTTCGCTGCGCACGATGTTCTGCTGGATGGCGTAGCCGTCGCGGACTTGCGCCACATCTTTGATGCGAATGAGCGCTCCATTGACCTTCTTGATCGGCACGTCGTCGAGAATAGAGACCGCATCGGCGAGACTGTTGATGCGAACGTCGTAGTCCTTGTCGCCGAATTTGACATCGCCCATCGGGAGCGAGAGGTTCTGGGCGTTGATCGCATTGGACACGTCAAGCGGCGTGATTCCCTTGGCGGCAAGGGCCGCGGGATCGATGTCGACCATCACCTGCCGGATGCGCCCGCCATAGGGCGGCGGCAGCATCGTGCCTGGAATAGGCGCAAGCTGCTGGCGGATGCGATAGACGCCGTAATCATAAAGCTCCGATTCCGAGAGGCGGTCGGAACTTAGCGCCAATTGCAGAACCGGCACGGTCGAGGCGCTGTACTGCATGATGATCGGCGGCTGCGCGCCCGGCGGCAGGAAAGCGCGGATCGAATTCGTCGCCGAAACCACTTGGCTCATCGCCAAATCGACATTCACATCAGGTTGAAAATAGATCTTCTCGACGACGAGGCCGGGAATCGTCTGGCTCTCGATCGTGCGGATGTCGTTGACGAAAAAGCTAATCGAAAACTCTGAATAGGTTGTGATCCGCTTCTCGGTCTCATTGTTGTTGAGGCCGTCGTAATACCAGACGACGGTCACGACCGGGATATTGACGTTGGGAAAGATGTCGGTCGGCGTCCGCACGATGGCCGCGACGCCGAGAAGCAGAATGGCAATGCCCAACACGAGGAACGTGTAGGGGCGATGCAAGGCAAGGCGAACGATGTTCATGAATGCTTCCAAACGCCGCCCGGCATTGCGCCCAGCGGCCCCCCAAAATCAGCGAAGCGCAATTTATGTATCGCTCGTTACAATTGGCTGCTGCAAAGCAGCATATCAAGCCCCTGCCTTGATTTTTCTCGCTGCGATTTGAGAAGGGAGCATGACATTAGGCCGCCTGGACAAGGCGGCGGCGAGCAATTATTTATCGATTGGTAAAAAAGTCAATGAGGCCGGCCGTGGCATTAGGACGCCCAAGGGCTTTCGACGTCGAAGAAGCGCTCGGAAAGGCGCTGGTCGTCTTTCGACGCAAAGGCTACGAGGGCTCATCGATCGCTGACTTGACGGAGGCGATGGGCATCAACCCGCCGAGCCTCTATGCGGCTTTCGGCAGCAAGGAAGAGCTCTTCCGCAAAGCTCTCGATCGCTATATCGGCATTCGCAAGGATTTTTCGCACGAAGCTCTTGAAGCGCCGACGGCGCGCGAGGTCGTCGAACGGCTTCTGCGCGGAACCGCCGATCAGCTCACCGAACCGCAAAATCCGCCAGGCTGTCTACTCGTCCAGGGGGCGCTATCTTGCGGCGACGCCGCCGAGCCCATCAAGAAGGAATTGTGTTTCCGCCGGGTGGCGGAAGAGGTCGCGCTTCGACACCGGCTGGAACGCGCGCTTGAAAGCGGCGATCTGCCGAAAAACACAGATGTTGCGGGCTTGGCGCGCTATGTCGCCACGGTGAGTCAGGGCATGGCCGTGCAGGCCGCTGGCACGGCAACGCGCGCCGACCTACATGCCGTCGTCGATGCCGTCATCCAAGGGTGGCCGAAATAGACCGGCGCGATCCTCATCGGGGTGTCGAGCCGCACTGCGCGTCGAGCCTCTTTCGCTTGCGCTTGGCTCGCGATTGAAGGCAGAGCCTCAAGCGATTGCGGACGCGCGGTATCGAAGGCAACCTCCGTCCGAGCAGAGAATTGCGAAACACGTGCTCGCATGAGATTGGCTGGCTTAAGTGGAACGAGACGTTACGACTGAGGTCAGGACGGCCTATCGCTACTGGGCGCCGATTTATGATGTCGTTTGCGGAGAAATCTTTGCAAACGCGCGTCGCGCGGCTGTCGAGGCGAGCGAAGGCTTCGGGTCACGGATATTAGAAATCGGCGTCGGGACGGGCCTTTCTTTTAAATATTATCGAAGGACGGACATCGATCTCGTCGGAATCGACTTGTCTTGGGAGATGCTGAAGAAGGCGCAGCGAAGAGTGCGCTCAGCGCCAAATCCATTCGTCGGCGGCCTTATCAATGCAGATGCGCACCGCTTGCCGTTCCGCGCAGCCGTCTTTGATTGCACCTTGTCGCAATTTATGATCACCCTCGTCGCAAATCCTGAATTGGTGTTGGAAGAATGCGTGCGGGTGACACGGCCGGGAGGGGCGATCGTTGTTGTAAGCCACCTCACTTCGACGCAAAGCCGGTCGTTCTTGCGCGGGGCGGCGGTGCAGAGCGTTGCGCGTCGGCTTGGCTTGCGCCCGGGATTTGCGCGCGAGCGGCTGTTGCGATGGGCGCAGAATAGGCAAGATGTGACGCCGTTCAAATACCGACAGGTCGGCGCGCATACGCTCTTGATCTCAACGAAGCATCGCTGACGTGACCGACCGACAGCATGAACTTGGTTTGTACTGTCGCTAATTTTTTTGCTCCCGTCTCCTCTGCGCAACGAAGCTCCACGGGTTCGAGCAATCTTCGGGCACTTTGTCGTAAATATAGCCGCGACTGCGCAATTTTATTGCGCTCGACGCATCGAAAGAGAAACCGCGCCTCTTATCAAGTTGGCATAGCCCTTGCTCATTTCGCTCGATGAGGCGGCTAGGGTTCCAGCTTCGGGCAACGCCTGAAGTGTTCGGTCCGAGAGCCGCAATCTGCGGGGAGAAATCCCGCGGACGCACGGCGGGATA
>JAJXZC010000639.1 GCA_021780275.1 Pseudomonadota bacterium | reverse complement strand
GGAGAATTCGTAGCGGCCTGCCTGGCGGGCGTGATCTCGCTCGAGGATGCCCTTGCACTGGTTGCTCTGCGCGGGCGGATGATGCAGCGGCTTCCCGCTGGAGGAATGCTCTCGGTGCGGCTCTCGGAGATCGAAGTCCGCAAACGGCTGCGCGAGCCGCTGTCGCTGGCTGCCGTCAACTCTCCGTCCTTGTGCGTCGTGGCCGGAGCGCTCGAGCCGCTTGGACAGTTCGAGCGCGAGTTGACCGACGCAGGCGTTGCCTGCCGCCGGCTGGTGACCTCGCACGCTTTCCATTCCGCCATGATGGATCCGCTTATCGATCCGTTGACCGATGCCTTGTCGAAGGTGCGGCTTGGCCCGCCCCAGATTCCCTATGTGTCCGGTGTAACCGGCGCCTGGATTACCGCGGACGAGGCTACCGATGCGCGATACTGGGCGCGGCATGCGCGGGAGGCGGTTCAGTTCTCCGCGGCGATCAAGGAACTGCGAAAGACCCCCCAAGCGATTCTGCTCGAGGTCGGTCCGGGCAATGTGCTGGCGACGCTTGCGCGGCAACATAGCGGCTTTCCGGCCGACCAGGTCATCGTCTCTTCGCTCTCCGACGGCTTTTCCGGCGAAGGCGATTTCGAAGCGCTTATGACGGCTTTGGGAGCTCTGTGGCTTGCCGGCGAAAAGCCGGATTGGACTGCGCTCCAACAGGGTGAAGCGCGCCAGCGCGTCTCACTGCCGACCTATCCGTTCGAACGCAAGCGCTATTGGCTGGAAAGCATCGCGGTCCCGGCAGAGACACAGGTCGCGATCCCATCAGCGGGCACAGCTGCGCCAAAAATCGTCGCAGCCGAGTCCCAAATCAGTCAGGGAACAGAAACCGTGAATATCGCCTCGAATATCTCCTCCGTGCCGGGGTCGACGACTTCGGCTGTAAATCGTGCAACCCGGATCATGGCTGCGCTCGTCGAAATGTTCGGAGAGCTTTCCGGCATCGATCTCGCCACGATGGACAGTGCCACGACGTTTCTGGAACTGGGCTTTGATTCCTTGTTCCTCACGCAGGCGGCCCAGGCGCTGCAGGAGAAATTCGGCGTCAAGGTTACCTTCCGGCAGCTTCTCAACGATGTGGCGAGCCTCGATGCACTGACTGAATATCTCGAGAGCCATCTCCCGCCCAATATGTTTGCCGAGCCCGCCAGCGCCGAGGCGCAACCGGAACCGGCCCCGTCGGTCATTGTGGCGGTTCCTGTCGCCCCCGCAGTTGCACAGCCGACATCGATCCCCGCCGGACCCGTGGGAGCGGGGACGGCATCTGAATCTTCGGTTGAGCGGCTGATGCGCGAGCAGCTTCAGGCGATGAATCAGCTGTTCGCGAAGCAGCTCGAGACCCTGCAGGGTGACGCGTCCAGGCCGGCCGCGTCCGCGGCGCCGAGCGCCATGATTTCCGCGCCGGTGACAGAGGTGCTCGCCATGGCGGCCTCCAGCGTTACGCGTGGCGGTTCGTCCGCCGCCGCCAGCAAGCCGCTCGGCGACGAGATCAAGCCGTTCGGGCCCTATAAGCCGCCGCAAACGGCCGCGTCGAAAGAGTTGACGGAACAGCAGCAGAAGCATCTCCACGCCCTGATCGACCGGGTCACGCGGCGCACCGCCAAATCGAAAAGCTTTACGCAGGAATATCGCAAGGTATTGGCTGACCCGCGTGTCGTGTCGGGTTTTCGTCCGCAGTGGAAGGAGATGGTCTACTCGATCGTCACCGACCGTTCGAAGGGCTCGCGCATCTGGGATCTCGACGGCAACGAGTACATCGACCTCGTCAACGGCTTCGGACCCATCATGCTGGGTCACCGGCCGGACTTCGTCGAGAAGGCGATCGAAGCCCAGCTTCACGAGGGATTCGAGACCGGTCCGCAGACGCCGCTTGCCGGTGAAGTGGCGAGAATGTTTTGCGAAATGACCGGCAACGAGCGCATGGCGTTCTGCAATACGGGCTCGGAAGCCGTCCTTGCGGCGATGCGCGTGTCGCGGACCGTGACCGGCCGGAACAAGGTCGTCATGTTTACCGGCGACTATCACGGCATGTTCGACGAGGTTCTCGTCAAAGGCTTCAAGAACAAGGCCGGCGAGCCGCAATCCGCCCCGATCGCGCCGGGCATTCCGCGGCAGAGCGTCTCCAACATGATCGTGCTCGACTACGGCACGGAAGAATCGCTGGACTGGATAAGGCAGAACGCGAGGGATCTGGCCGCTGTGCTGGTCGAACCGGTGCAGAGCCGTCATCCCGACATGCGGCCGGTCGAATTCCTGAAGGAGGTTCGCAAGATCACCGAGGCATCCGAAGCCGCGCTCATTTTCGATGAGGTCGTTACCGGATTTCGCGTTCACCAGGGCGGCTGCCAGGCGTTGTTTGGAATTCGCGCCGATCTCGCCACCTACGGAAAGGTCGTCGCCGGCGGCATGCCGATCGGCGTCCTCGCGGGCAAGAGCCGGTTCATGGACGCTCTGGACGGCGGCATGTGGCAATATGGCGACGACTCCTATCCCGAAGTGGGGGTGACCTTCTTCGCCGGAACGTTCGTCCGCCACCCGCTCGCGGTGGCGGCGACCAAGGCCGTGCTGCAGCATTTCAGGGAGCAGGGCCCTGCCTTGCAGGAACGTCTGAACGAGCGGACCGCCCGGCTGGCGCGAACACTCAATGAAGTGGTCGAGCGGCACGGCATTCCGACCCACATCGAAACTTTCGGAAGTTTCTTCTATTTCGGGTTTGGCGCGGCCGAGCGTTTTGCCAGCCTGTTTTATTTTTACATGCGTGACAAGGGCATCCACATTCGCGAAGGCTTTCCGTGTTTTTTGACGACCGCGCACAGCGATGCGGACATCGAGGCCATCGTGCGAGCCTTCGAGGAAAGTGCGATCGAGATGCGGCAGGCCGGCTTCTTCGAGAACGCGGGAGCAGGCGGTATTGCTGTCCCGGCGCCGGCGGCTGCGAAAGCAGGGCTCGAGGTAGCTCGGGAAGCGCCAGTGACCGAGTCCCAACTCGAGGTCTGGCTATCCGACCAGCTCAGCGCGGAAGCGTCTTGCAGCTACAACGAATCCTTCTCGTTGGATTTGCGCGGGAAGGTCAATGAATCCGTGCTCCAGCAGGCGCTCCAGTCCGTCGTGTCGCGTCACCAGGCGTTTCGTG
>JAJXZC010000194.1 GCA_021780275.1 Pseudomonadota bacterium | reverse complement strand
TCGAAGTGACCGCTGGCGCTGACAGTGACTTACCCGCCGCTTGGCCGACCGCCGCCTGCATGCCCATCAGTGCCGCCTGGATCGACGAGTTGAATGGCTCGTTCGCAAGGTTGACGCCGATCATCGCGCTCGAGAGACGCAGAAACTCGGTGATCGCTGTCGTCCCGGCGAACTTGCTCAGGTCATAGGTCACGAACGCTCATAGATGTTCCTTCGATCTCGCTAATCAATCAGGGTGGATTGAGCCTGGTGTCGAGGCGAAAGCGTTCCTGCTGGATATTGTCGTAATAGGGCTTCACCAAGTTGACATCAAAAATGATGTTCCAGCTGTGATGGGATACAGCGCTTGGCAAAATGACGAAGGGATTGGTTTTCAGCAGCGCGTCCCCAAATTGTTGCTGGCCCGTGGAGGGCACCCCCGGCACTAGCCAATTTGGGTTGGGAACGTCCTGTTCCGTAATGACTCGTGCCGTGCGGGGATCGGTGATACGCGCCGAGGTGAGCACATGCGGGAGCGTATCGAGCGCCCGAAAGGTCTTATGCGCCGCCACTTCAAGAATGGCGGTCGCAGGGTCCAAGGATGCGTATACGGCGCGAACCCCTTTGGAATTCCAGCGGCCGCCCACGCGAAAGCTGCCCTCGCCCTGCTCCCAGGTCGCGGCAAACGCTTCCATGTCGAGACGCCAGAACACGAGTTCTCCACTGCCGAGTGGCGCTGGCAGCGGCGTCATGTATAGACGCCGTATTCGAGCCGCGTGAGGTGGTCTTCGACCAACTCAATGCCCTTGGGCGTGGAGAGCATGTCCAGCGGTCGGCGCTGCTCAAGAGCCATCGCGGGGCTTTCAAACCACGTCTCAGCTGCCTTCTCGGAGCCGAAGATCGCGATAACGCGGGCCATAAGTTCGGCAACTTTCCAGGTCTTCCCGCTTTGCTCGGGGCTCAACGCCTTGTTCGGCGTCTTCTTGTTGCGCTGATAGGTGCGCACGCTTATGCCGAAGGTCTTTTCCATCGTCTTGTCGATACGAAAAACATGAGTCTTCGAGATGAAATGGTCGAAGGCTTTGGCCGGAATGCCATGCGCAAGCAGGTCATGGGCCTCCAGCTGCGACCGAACGCGACGCTTCAACGTGCCAGAACCTCCGAGCAACTCAACCGTCTGATCCAGACTTCCCCCAACGTTTATTTCAGCGTTCACTGGACAACCTCGCGTCATTTGTCGCAAAATATACGACACGTGACGCACATTTGCAAGTCAGCTTGCTTTATAAATTATCTCGTTTTATCAACTAGTTGAGTTATATGCCCTGTAACCGGGGCAAATTTCCGGGCGAGCGGCGTTCTCACGCGGGTTCTGGTGGGATGAGGCTTGCGAGGGGCGGGATTTTGGGGCCGGGGACGCCGAGGAAGTCGTAGAATGACAATTTCAGCTTCATGCAGGTTTTGGCGAGCCCCAGCATGATGTCGCGAGCGTCGCGGCCTTTGTCGCTTACGGTTCCGCCGGAAATTTTTCGTTTCGTGACGAAGGCGCGGATGTCGTTTTCGGAGGCGTTGGTGTTGAGCGGGATTTCCGGGCGTTCGAGCACGCGCAGCAGCCCGTCCTTGTTGCGATGCAGCCGTCGCAACAGCCTGTCGAGCGTGGCGAAGCCGGTGCTGGCGCGCTTGAAGATGCGATCGAAGCGGGCGCGCAAAATCTCGGCCTGCTCCTTGCTGGGGACGAGCTTGTAGTCCTTCAAGGCGCCGTAGAACCACCAGATCATCCGCTTGGCGTTCTCGATGGCGTTGCGCTGCTTGTCGCTGGAGGGAACGAGCTTGTGGATGAGCCGTTCGGCGTGCACCCAGCACAGCGCATGGGCGCCGACGCGAAACTGGCCGGCGTCGTCGGAAACGATCACGGTGCGCGGCAGCAGGCCTTGATGATGGATCGCGCCCCATAGCGCCGCTTCGCTGGCGATGAGCACGGGATCGGGAGCAACGTTCAACCCGTTCAAGCCCAGGATCTGCAGGTGACGCTCCCAATCGGCCGCAGATGAGAAAATCTGCGTCTTGTGCTCCTTGAACTTGCCGATGGTCGAGAGCGGCAGATTGCGCTCTTTCATGTAATCGAGCGCGGCGTCGTTGATCACGTGGAGCGAGGCGCCGCCACAAAGCCGCGACAGAAACGCCAGCCGCGATTTGGAGGGGCCAGTGCGAAACGTCGTGAAGTTATGGGATCCGATCTGCGTGGTGTAGCCGCTCTTGCCGGCATGCCGCGCGCCGGTGTCGTCGACCGTGATATAGGCGCCGCCAAGACCGGCCCTGAGCACCGCTTCATCCTCGGCGCGAAACCTCTCCAGCTTTGCCGTCAGCAAGCGCACGACCTGCCGCTTCGAGATCACCACGCCCATGCCGTTGAGCAGCGCGACGATGCGTTCGCAAGCAACCTGTCCCGAGAAATGAAGCGCCAGCACGAAGCGATGCAGGTTGGGGCCGTAGCCGCCGACGATCGCGGGGTCGAGGTCGGCGATGATCGTCTTGCCGTCCGGCGTCTCCCAACGCTCGCGACGATAGCGCGTAACCTGCGGGAAGAGGCTCAGATCTTGAACGACGATGTCTTCAAACCCCTTGTTGCGCGAGCCCGCTGGAGGATCGGCCTTCACGACGACGGTGGCGCCGATCTTCAGCCTGTCGAGCTGACGGCCGCGCCGACGCGACGAGCGCTCGGCTTTCTTATCGCCGCCAGTCGCCGGCTCCTTCGCGCCTGTCGATTTATCCATGCCGGACGGCTTGAATGGCGGACGCGGCGGCAAGCCCTTGAGCCGCGCGAGCTCGTCCTTGGTCGCCTGATGCTCGATCCGAAGCGTCGCCAGCTCGACGCCAAGCTTCTCGTTCTCCGCCCGCAGCCGCGTCACTTCGCCAACAAGCTCGCGAACCACGCCGATCAGATCGGCATGTGTCAGACGGTCGAGCGAATCAGGCGGCGGCGCAGGCATCCCCAGCTTGAATCCCCCCTCCGCCCGGACTTTTGCCCCGGTTACGTCTTGCGGGCCGCGAACGACGATGATGAGCACTATGTCTACGCCATAGCCCTATAGTCGCCCGCGCCCGCTTGCGCCCCTTTTTGCTTTCCGGTATGATTTCCGGAAATTGGACAGGCCGTAGGAATGAACCGCAAAGCCAAATCATCTCTCGCGACT
>JAJXZC010000119.1 GCA_021780275.1 Pseudomonadota bacterium | reverse complement strand
TTCGCCCGCCGCGACCAGAAAACCGCAGGTGCCGGCGGCGGGGTCGCAGATGACGTCATTGGGCTTCGGCTGGGTCAGTTCGACCATCAGGGCGATGATATGGCGCGGCGTGCGGAACTGGCCGTTCTGGCCGGCCGAGGCGATCTTCGCCAGCATATATTCATAGAGATCGCCCTTGGTGTCGCGATCGCCCATGTCAATTTTGTCGAGCTTTTCGACGACCTTGGTCAGGAGCTGTGGGCTCGGAATCTGGAATCGCGCGTCGCGCATGTGCTTGGCATAGGCGCCGCCACTGCCATTGAGGCCGCGCAGGAAAGGAAAGACCCGGGTTTCGAAAATCTCGAACATTTTCGGCCCGGCGAAATGTTTGAAGCGGGACCAGCGCAGCTCGTCGAACGGATGGCCGTTCTTGTCGGCGCCTTCGGGGAAAATCCGGCGCTCCAATGGCCGGCCAAGCATGTTCGCCTTGCGCTCCTCGACCTCCTGCATCTCGTCGAGCCGCTTGATGAAGATGAGGTAGGTGATCTGCTCGATGACCTGGAGCGGATTGGAAAGCCCACCCGACCAGAAATCGTTCCAGATGGCGTCGATCTTATTGCGCAATTCGCCGGTGAGCATCTGATTTCTCGAAAAGAATTCCCGGCAGGGTATCGGTATGCAGCGCGGGGATCAACTCGCCGCTGAGAGTCGTCTTTGAGACCGCGCTTTATTCACAGCCCGAATCCCACGAAAATCGGGCGTGGTATCGCCCTAAGAAGATGAGCCTGTGCAGAGTCGGACAAGTGTCCGGATTCCTAACATTTCGCGCCAAGATTTTTCACATGGATGGCGCGCGTGTTATGATTCATAACATACTGATATTACGAATACTTTTTAGTTGACACACCGAACGCTGAGCGTCTATCCGACCGCCCACCTGTTCGACGCACCCGAACAGCCGGGCGCACAAAAAAAAACATCAAAGGACCAGTCAGCATGTTGCACGCAGCGTCACGAAACGATCAATCGCGCTTCGAAGGCGCAGTGCTCTGGCAGGTGCTGGAAGCGCTCCCCGTAGCCCTTCACCCGAAGAAACCATCATCGTGCTGACGCGCGGTCGGGAAATCCATGTCGAGATGAAGGGCGGCGGCGATTGTCAGGCCTCGTCGAAGGGGCGCGCCGCGCCGACGATCGATATTGCCCTGCGAGTGAAAGACCATGACGGCGTCGGTCGAAACACGAGTCGGCTTAGGCAAATGCTTCTGAAGCAGACGGGCCGAATGATGCAGCGGAACGGCTGACGTTCTGGCCTCGTCCGTCTTATCGGCCCTGCAAGGCCAAGAAGCAGTGAGGCCGCCCTAGTTTGCGCCAACGCACTCTGTCGGACGTATCTGTACGTATTCTGACGACAATTAACGACAATAGACATCGTTAATAACAGTTGAGACAAAATAATTGAGAGCCGCGTTAACTTATTGCTTGGTGAAATCACCCAGGATCGGTTATCATTATTCAAGGTCGAGTTCAGATCGACAAACACTTAGCAAAGGTGAGAGATGGAATGGTCTGACAAATTTATCGCGTTCAACGATGCGGCAAAGCGCTGGCCTATGTCGCAGGCGACATATGATGCTTGGGCACGGAACAAACCAGAAAAACTGCCGAGAATCTACTGGCTACACGGCAAGCGCTACTTCCGTCGTGACGATGTCTCGACGTTCGAAGCGCAGATGTTCAAAGCATCAAAACAGTGATGGAGGATTTTGAGAATGGCAGACTTCATACCCGCCGCCCTCGCCAACGCCTTGCGGTCGGTCGCGCGAGAGGCCCGGCTATGCCCCGACCAAACCGCCCCGGCTGTCGCTGAGGCTGCGAGGGTCGTCGACTTGCGCGGGCGACATTTGTTGCAGCGCCACGGCGTCGATCACACGACCACGCCGCGCCAATTCTTCATCCGCTATGCGCAACAGCGTTTCAAAATGGAGGCAATCTGATGGCCGTGTACAACAAAGAAGTGATCATCGAAAAATTGCTCGACCAAATCGGGTTTGATTTTTCGCATCGTCGCGTCGCCGCCGCCGCGTCAATTGAAATGGCTTTCGATCTCACACTTGATGGGCGTCTGTCGCCCAAGGACAACGCGAGCGGAACCGCCCGCGACTATGCCTTGCGTCTCAAGGCTGGCGCGGGTCCAGCGGTCCCGGCGGGCGGCGGTGACGGCGCGATGATTTCGGGCGTCTCGCCGGTCCCGGTCCAGACGATGGACAGCATCGCCGCGCTGTCGCCCGAAGAAAAGATCGCCTACGCCAATGAGGTGGCGTTCCGAAAGTGGGGCTGGAAATGAGTACCTTTGCCCGCAGAGTTCAGGCGGAGCAAGACGCCGCCGCCACCGTCCGCGCACGCAACCCGAAGACGCCGGACCAACTCAAGCGCTGGCTTCGCCGCAACGCTCACCACGTCGTTGGTAAGCTGGTTGAAATCAACGCCGAACTGAAACGCATGTTCGGCGCCGACGCGCGAATCCAGCTTCGCGCGTTCATGCCGGAGCCCTTTGTCGCGCGCTATGGCGGGTACGTGCCGAAGGGCGTTTATTTCGATCTCAGCGTGAGCTTGGACGGGGGACTAACGGGAGTCGGGAAGAGCCTGTTCCTTGAAGTCGCCGACAACCGTTTGCATAGCCCGCGCTATGGCTGGACCTTCGACGCCGACGATCCGAGTGGCGCGGAGTCGCGCGCTTTTCTTGACCATGTGGAGACGGCGATCGCCCAAATGCTGCGGCATGAAGCGCGCCCCAAGAAACGCCATTGACGGCCAGGCTTGAGATGAGCGCAGCATCATTTTTGAATCCGAAGGCGTTTCGCGACAAATACCGCTTCCGCCGCTCCGAACTGCCGATTGCGCCGGATGGCGCGGCAATCTTGTCGCGCGAGTGTCAGGACGCCTTGGAGGCAGTCGAGAGGGCGCTGGCGGTCGAGGCCAGAGCGACCTTCGGCAAGGACGCCGACGTCAAATCGGCGATCCTGCAATGGCCTAATTCCGGCGAATTCGTCGTCATCGTCAAAGCGTCGGCGAAAACGTCGCAGCAATTGCATTATCCGATCATCGGAGGGTCGCTAATCTTCAAGGACGAATCGGGGCTGAATTTGGCTCCCGTCAATGGCGACGCTGAGGGCCTCACATCGTTCATTGTGACCTTGTG
>JAJXZC010000788.1 GCA_021780275.1 Pseudomonadota bacterium | reverse complement strand
TTCTGGCGAGCGCGAGCATCGCCGGGCGACTGATCGGCGGCTGGGCGCTCGCCCATATATCCTCGCGGGGCTTCGTCCTCGCGCTTCTGGTGGCGCAGGGCATCGCGCTCGTCCTCTTCGCCTTTGCGCAAGGCCTCGGGCTCATCTTCGTTGCCGGACTCTTCGGCTGCACGGTCGGCAATCTTCTGATGATGCAGCCGCTGATCCTTGCTGAAGCTTTCGGGTTGCGCGCCTATGGGCGCATCTTTTCCTTCAACCAGCTTTTCATGGTCGCGGGTGTCGCCAGCGGCCCCGCCGTGATGGGGCTGCTCTTTCAACGCTCAGGCAGTTATGAGGATTCCTTCCTGACGATGGCGGTCGCCTCCATACTCGCCATCGGCCTCATCATGGCGGCAGGACCGGTCAGCGCTCAGCGACACATCACAACCCGGCAAGAGGTCAAATGAGCGATCCGCAGAGGCGATTTGGTCCGGGTGTCGTCCTCGACAATCCGGCCTTCATCCACGACACCGCCCTCGTCTACGGCCATGTGCATATCGCTGAGGGCGCGTCGCTCTGGCCCTATGTTGTCATCCGCAGCGAAATGCATGAGGTCCGCATCGGGCCGCGAACCAATATTCAGGATTTCGTGATGATCCATGTCGGCAACACGACGCCGACGATCATCGGCGCGAATTGTTCGATCACGCATCACTGCACGATCCATGGCGCGGAGATCGGCGACAATTGCCTCATCGGCATCAATGCGACATTGATGGACGGTGCGAAGATCGGCGCGAACTCCATTGTCGCGGGACACTCCATCGTGACCGAGGGAACCGTGATCCCCGAAAACTCCATCGTCGCCGGTTCGCCCGCCAGGGTCATCAAGACGCGCGACAACCGGATGGCGAACATCATGAACGCGGCGTTCTACTTCGAGAATGCCAAGGCCTATGCCAGGGGCGACCACCGGATCACCGATCGCGAAGAGTTCCGGCAGGCCATGGCGGCCCAACTCCAGGCCCTGACAAGCGGAAATTAGGGTATGCGACGATTTTGCTTGTTCGCCGCTGGGGAATGATTAATTAAGCGCCCGTGAGCCGCCCTTCACGGGCGGTTTTGCGTCCCCGCTGGAGTGCCGAAGATGAGTACGCCGCCCGACCGCCCGAAAGGCGGTCTTTTCTATGGCTGGTATGTCGTCGCCACCGTCTTTGTTGTTCAGACGGTTGCTTGCGGCCTCGGCTTCTACAATCTTTCGGTCTTCCTCAAGGCCTTCGTCAGCGACGGCGGGCTTTCGGTCAGCGCGGTTTCGTCGGCCAATGCCGCCTTCTTTCTGGCGAACGGCATCACCGGCCTTGCCGTGGGCTGGGCGCTCGACCGCTATGACCCGCGTATTCTCATCACCATCGGTGCCGTCGCATCGTCCATCGCGCTTGCCTGCGCGGGCCATGTCAAAGGCCTGACGGAACTCTATTTCTTCTACATCCTCTTCGGCGCGGGCTATGCGGCGACTGCGGTCATTCCGGGCACCGCCATCGTCGCCCGCTGGTTCAATCGCGAACGCTCAAAGGCGATCGCCTATGCCTCGACGGGACTTTCTCTCGGCGGCATCGTCTTCACGCCCATATCGGTAGCGCTCATCCAGGGGCTCGGACTTGAGCATGCCGCCTACTGGCTCGCCTTCTTCTTCCTCATTGGCACGGTGCCGGTGACATGGTTCTTCTTGCGGGCAAGGCCGTCCGATATGGGCCTCGCACCCGACGGCGACCCGATCGTCGAGAAGAGCGAGCATGGCGGCACCATGATGGATGGCGTCGGCCTTGCCGAAGCGATCCGCAGCCGCTTCTTCATGCTCTTCACCCTCTCCTATGTCTTTTCGATGATGGCGCAGGTGGGCGCGCTCGCGCATCAGTTCCGTCTTGTCGCGACGCGGACCGACAATGATCATGTCGCGGCGCTCGCCGTTTCGCTCATGGCCGCCGGCAGCATCGGCGGCCGTCTCATTGGCGGCTGGGTGCTTCCGCGCATGTCGTCGAGGCATTACCTCATAGGCGTCATGGTGCTTCAGACCGTCGCTTACGCGGTGTTCTCGATCTCCTACGCATCGGTGCCGCTGGTGGCCGTTTCGATCATTTTCGGAATGACCGTCGGCAACCTGCAGATGATGCTGCCGTTGATGATGGCGGAAGCCTTCGGGCTCAGGGCCTATGCGCGCATTCTCTCCCTCGCCCAGATGATCGTCACCTGCGCGAACGCGTTCGGCCCCATGCTTGTCGGTCTGCTTTATGAACGCGGCGGCTATAGCGTTTCCTTTGCGGTCCTTGTCGGTGTCTCGCTGGTCGGGCTCGGCTCTATGGTTGCGGCCGGGCCGGTCCGTGCGGAAATCGCCCGCTAACCGTCGCGCTCACTTCATTCGTTCAGATTATAGGTGAAGTCGTATTCGCTCCCTTGAGCGTTGCGGGCATGCAGCAGCATGTCGCCATGAGCATGGGCGTATTCGCCCGAGCCGCCGGTGATCGCGAGCATGGAGTCACCTGCGTCGAGGAACGGTCCTTCGACAGTGATCTGCCCTTTTGCGAGCGACAGGGTCCAGATGCACTCCCATGCCTTGCCCGCAACGGTCCGTACGCAGTAGCCGTTATCCGTGCCGACTTTTTCCTTGTTCGCCTTGTCGAAGACCTCATTGGCGAAGGTGAGAACGTCGCCATTGCTGTCGCCCTTCGCACCAAGGTCGAGCGTGGCGTCAGTCGTTGCATGCTCGACGACGACAAGCTGAGTCTTGTCGCCTTCCGCGGCATGGCTGGGGGCGATAGAGAGAAACGCTGCAACAAACGCAACCGACACTGGAACGAGAAGGCCAGACTTTGCGATAGCAGGCATGATCGTCTCCGGGGTTGAACGCGGCTTTGCCGCCGCCGGGAGATGCTAGCTCATCGCTGCGGCGATCCCAATTCCGGGCTCGGAGCGGGCAGCCTTCGACGCAGGCATCCCCTGAGAGGCGCCTCGTTACCTCTGGATATGGACGAAAAAACAAAGGCTTGCGGCATTTCTCTCGTAAAGCCACTTACACTTTCCCGGATCGCGCTCTAAACTGCGGCAACCTCCCTTCGACCAGCGGATTTCCCATGAAATTGCCCTCGAATTTCTACAAGCCCCTCGCCATTGGTGCGCCGGCCCCCTATCGCGAATTGCCGGTGGC
>JAJXZC010000642.1 GCA_021780275.1 Pseudomonadota bacterium | reverse complement strand
TTCCCAACGCCAATGTGAGCTTCGCAGGCACGGCGCTTCTGAAGCACAAACATGCCGATATCGGCATTGCGGTCGCGCTCGACGGCGGCCTCATCACGCCGATCATCCGCCATGCCGAAACGAAGGGCCTTGCCGAAATCTCGGCGGAGGCGAAGGAGCTTGCCGAACGGGCGCGGACGAAGAAGCTGAAGCCGCAGGAATTCGAAGGCGGCAGCTTCTCGATTTCCAATCTCGGCATGTTCGGCATCAAGAACTTCACGGCCGTCATCAATCCCCCGCAGGCGGCGATCCTCGCCGTGGGCAAGGGGGAGGAACGGGCCGTGGTGCGCAACGGCAAGGTCGAGACGGCGACGGTGATGACGGTGACGATGTCCTGCGATCACCGCGCCATCGACGGCGCTCTCGGTGCGCAGTTCCTCGAAGCCTTCAAGGCCTTCGTCGAATATCCGCCTTCGATGCTGCTTTAAGGGATCTGAGCGATGGCCGACACCAACTACGATCTCGTCATCATCGGCTCGGGCCCCGGCGGCTATGTCGCCGCCGTGCGCGCGGGCCAGCTTGGCCTCAAGACCGCCATCGTCGAGCGCGACGCGCTTGGCGGCATCTGTCTCAACTGGGGCTGCATTCCGACCAAGGCGCTGCTGCGCTCGGCGGAGATTTACCACACGTTGCACAGGCTCGAAGAGTTCGGCATCAAGGCCGACAACATCTCATTCGATGCGGCCGCTGTGGTGAAGCGCAGCCGCAAGGTGGCCGAGACGCTGTCCAACGGTGTCAAGTTCCTGATGAAGAAGAACAAGGTCGATGTGATCGAGGGCGTAGGCAGGCTGGCCGGCGCGGGCAAGGTTGCCGTCGAGGGCAAGGCCGGCAAGAGCGAGCTCACGGCGAAGAACATTATTCTAGCAACCGGCGCGCGGGCACGCATGCTTCCGGGACTGGAGCCCGACGGCAAGCTCGTCTGGACCTATCGCGAGGCGATGGTGCCGCCCGCCATGCCCAAGTCGCTTCTGGTCATCGGCTCCGGCGCCATCGGCATAGAGTTCGCGAGCTTCTACCGCGCATTCGGTGCCGAGGTGACGGTGGTTGAGGTGATGGACCGCATCCTGCCGGTCGAGGATGCTGAAATCTCCGCGCTGGCCGCTAAGGCTTTCAAAAAATCGGGCATGACGATCCTGACCTCCGCCAAGGTCGAAAAGCTCGACAAGGGCGCGGACAGCGTCACCGCGACGATTGTGACAAAGGATGGCAAGACTCAGCAGGTGACTGCCGAGCGCGTGATTTCCGCAGTGGGCATCACCGGCAATGTCGAAAATCTGGGGCTGGAAGCGGCAGGCGTGAAGGTCGAGCGTGGCCATGTTGTGGTCAATGAATGGCTCGAGACGGGCGTGAAGGGCATCTATGCGATAGGCGATCTCGTCGGCGCGCCCTGGCTCGCGCACAAGGCCATGCATGAAGGCGTGATGGCGGTTGAGCGGCTGGCGGGGCTTAAGGGACTTCATCCGCTCGATGTCACGAAAGTGCCGGGCTGTACCTATTCATATCCGCAGATTGCCAGCGTCGGTCTGACCGAGGCCAAGGCGGGAGAGGGCGGGCGCGAAATCAGGGTCGGCCGGTTTCCCTTCCGTGGCAATGGCAAGGCGATCGCGCTCGGAGAACCCGACGGCCTCGTCAAGACGATCTTCGACGCAAAGACCGGGGAACTTCTCGGCGCCCATATGATCGGCGCGGAGGTGACAGAACTCATTCAGGGCTATACGGTTGCGAGAACCCTGGAAGCAACCGAAGCCGAGCTCATGCAGACCATTTTTCCGCATCCTACCCTCAGTGAGACGATGCACGAGTCAGTGCTTGACGCCTTCGGTCGCGCGCTGCACATCTAGCCTCCATCATGTGGGAAATCATTTCGAGCCCGGAAAACTGGGCAAGTCTGCTGACGCTGACGGTCCTGGAGATCGTTCTCGGTGTCGACAATCTTATTTTTCTTTCCATTCTTGCCTCGCGCCTTCCAATCGAGAAGCGGAAGACGGGCCGCCGTCTGGGCCTGGCCGCTGCGCTTATTACGCGCCTCGGCCTGCTCGCTTCGGTCGCATGGATCGTTACGCTGAATCAGCCCGTTTTGACGGTGCTGGATCTGGCGATTTCCTGGCGCGATATCATTCTTTCCATCGGTGGCCTTTTCCTGATCGCCAAGGCGACGCTTGAAATTCATCATTCCGTCGAAGGGGGCGACGACCACGGGCCGAAGGAGAGCAGCAAGGCCCCCGGTCTCTGGTCGGTTGTCGCGCAGATCGGCATTATCGACATCATCTTCTCGCTCGATACCGTGATGACGGCGGTCGGCATGTCCGATCATTTCTCGATCATGGCCGTCGCGGTTATTGCGGCTGTGTGCGTGATGTTGTTCGCCGCCGAGCCGCTCAGCCGGTTCGTCGACGCGCACCCGACGGTGAAGATGCTGGCGCTGAGCTTCCTCATCCTGATCGGCGTTTCGCTGATTGCGGACGCCATGCACTTCCACATTCCCAAGGCCTATCTCTACTTCGCGGTCGCCTTCTCGATTGGCGTCGAGTCGCTCAACCTATGGGCGACGAAGCGGCTCAATGCGAGACGAGGTGCGACGAAACAAGTGGTGGAATAGAGTGAGCGTCGCAGCAGGCATGGCGAGCGGCGTTCCGAAGAACGCCATCGTCATCCTGCTCGACAGCCTCAACCGGCATATGCTCGGCGCCTATGGCGGAACGGAATTCGCCACGCCCAACATGGATCGCTTCGCCGCTCGCGCGACGCGCTTCACGAAGCACTACACGGGCTCGCTTCCCTGCATGCCTGCGCGGCACGACATTCTCTGCGGCGCGCTGGATTTCCTATGGAAGCCCTGGGGGTCCATTGAGCTTTGGGAAGACGCGATCACCTATGAGTTGCGCAAGGCCGGTGTCGTCACGCAGCTCATTTCCGATCATCCGCATCTCTTCGAGACCGGCGGCGAGAACTTCCATGTCGACTTCACCGCATGGGACTATCAGCGCGGCCACGAAGGCGACCCTTGGAAGACGTTGCCCGATCCGAGCTGGACGGGCGCGCCGAACCTTTTCCGCCCACCTATGCCCTATGACAATTCGCGGAGCTATTTCCGCAGCGAGACCGATTTTCCGGGCCCGCGCACCATGGCCGCCGCTGCCCG